>VGFB01000108.1 GCA_016869015.1 Armatimonadota bacterium | reverse complement strand
TGGTCTGTCAAGCGTCATTCGTTGGGTTCCCGGGAGGACAGGCATTCCTGCCTGTCCGCACAGACCTCGGGTTCCGGGCGAGGACAGGCAGGAATGTCTGTCCTCCTGGACGCGAGAACGACCGAAGGCTTCACGGCTGACTGCGCACTAGCCGTCAGGGGGAGCTACCTTGTTCGCCATCGTACAGCCCGAGCCCGGAAGTCGGGCGAGACTTGCGATCCACGTCGAGCAGAAGCACGTCGACCGCGCGTACCGGACGCTGTTCGAGGACCTCGTGAACCGGGGCAACATCCCCGGTTTCCGGAAGGGGAAGGTGCCCATCTGGCGCATCCGCCGCGAGTATGGCCCCAAGGCCATTGATGGCGCGGTCTACGGCGACCTCATGGAGCAAGCGTTGCGGTGCGTGCTGACCTACGGTCGGCTGCATCCGCTGGGTCCGGCCGACTTCGAGGATGAGGAGGACGACCGTCTGGCCAAGGAGAGCCAGCCGTTGGTCTCCGACCGGGTTGTCCTCCCACTGCGTCCGGAGGTGCGAGTCCCCAAGGCCGAGGGGCTCGAGCTGAAGACCCCGGAGATCGAGCCCTCGGAGGATGAGCTGGCCGCGGAGCTGAAGCGCCTGCAGGACGCGGCGGTGGAGCGGGTGGCGGTGGAGCGGAAGGAGGTGCGAGCGGGCGACCAGGTCGAGGTCGTGCTGCGCACGCAGGCCGAGGGCGAGGAGGGGGACCCGGAGGAGCAGGACGCGAGCCTCATTGTCGGCGAGGACCGCTACGACCCGCCCGTGGACACTCATCTTGTGGGCCATTCCGTCGGCGAGACGGTCGAGTTCACCATCGAGTATCCCGACCGGCCGGGGCTGGACCGGCTCGCGGGCAAGACGGTGCGGGTCGCTGCCGACATCAAGGACGTGTGCGAGCGGAAGGTGCCCGCACTCGATGACGAGTTCGCCAAGCAGGCGATCGAGGGCTGCGAGACGCTCGAGGCGCTGAGGGCGGAGGTGACGGTTCGTCTGCGTCGCGAGCACGAGGAGTTGGCGCAACAGGTGCTCCGGGGTCAGGCGATCCGATGGCTCGGAGACAACCTGCGGGTCGACCTCCCCGAGTCGTTCCTCGAGCTGTCGGACGACGAGGACGAGGAGGACGGCGAGGAGCTCACGCTGCCTGCCGAGGCGAGTCGCGCGCTCAGCGTGGCCTTTGCCTGCGAGGCCCTGCTGGCTGAGCGGGGGGTCGAGGTGTCGGAGGATGAGGTGCGTCAGGCCTACCTGGCGCTCGGCGTGAGCCGGGGCGTGGACGCCTCGCTGCTGATCGGCGACCGGATCGATCGGAGCGTTGCCACGATGCTCCGCGAGCGAATCGTCAACGAGCGCGCCGGGGACCTGATCGCCGAGAGCGCAACCAAGCAGACCGTCCCGTTGTCTGACCTTGCGGAGGAGCTGACGCAGACAGCGGGTGAGGCCGGCCACGAGCCTGGCGAGCCAACGGAGGACCCAACCGATGATTGAGCCGGTCAACCCTCGCGCCCTCATCGTCCCCAGCGTCATCGAGCAGACGCCCCGGGGCGAGCGTGTATTCGACATCTACTCGCGTCTGCTGAAGGACCGCATCGTCTTCATCGGCCTGCCCATCGACGACACGGTCGCCAACCTGATCATCGCCCAACTGCTGCACCTGCAGGGCGAGGACCCGACCGAGAAGATCGACATGTACATCAACAGCCCCGGCGGGATCACCTCGGCGGGTCTTGCGATCTACGACACGATGCAGTACATTGCGCCCGAGGTGCACACCTGGTGCGTCGGGCAGGCGGCCAGCATGGCCGCCGTGCTCCTGGCGGCCGGCGCGCCGGGGCACCGGGCGGCCTTGCCCTTCTCCCGCGTGCTGATTCACCAGCCCTTCGGCGGCGCGCAAGGGCAGGCGACGGACATCGAGATTCAGGCCCGCGAGATCGGCCGGATCCGCAGGTGGCTGAACGAGATCCTGGCCAAGCACACCGGCAAGCCGCTGGAGAAGATCGAGCAGGACACCGATCGCGACTACTACATGACGGCCCAGGAGGCCCTGGAGTACGGCCTCGTGGACTTCATTGCCGAGCCGCAGCACAACATCGAAGCCTGATCGCGGACGCTCCGCTCGTACCCGGCGAAGGGAGGCTCGTCCATGCCTGACGACACTTCACGCCGAGGCCGCGGACCTCGCTGCTCCTTCTGCGACAAGGAGAAGCCGACCCAGGTCAAGGACCTGATCGCCGGCCCGGGCGTGTACATCTGCGTCGACTGCGTCGAGCTGTGCAACCAGATCATTCGGGGGAAGGAACGCGAGCGGCAGGCCCGGCGTCAGACCGATCTGCTCCAGGGGTCCGTCCCTACGCCGCGGGAGATCTGCGAGACCCTCGACCAGTATGTAATCGGCCAGGAGCGCGCCAAGCGCATCCTCTCCGTGGCGGTCTACAACCACTTCAAGCGGGTCCGCCTGGGGAACATGGACGCCGACGTTGAGATCGAGAAGAGCAACATTCTCCTCGTCGGACCCACCGGCGCCGGCAAGACCCTCCTGGCCCGGACGCTGGCCCGCATGCTGGATGTCCCCTTCGCGATTGCCGATGCCACAGCCGTTACGGAAGCCGGGTATGTGGGCGAGGACGTTGAGAACATCATTCTGCAACTGGTGATCGCCGCCGGCGGCGACATTGAGCGCACCGAGCACGGCATCATCTACATCGACGAAATCGACAAGATCGCCCGCCGCGCGGACAACCCTTCGATTACCCGCGATGTCTCGGGTGAGGGCGTGCAGCAGGCGTTGCTGAAGATCCTCGAGGGGACCGTGGCGAACGTGCCGCCGCAGGGCGGCCGCAAGCACCCGCAGCAGGAGTACCTGCGCGTGGACACGCGCGGCATCCTGTTCATCTGTGGCGGCGTCTTCGAAGGCCTCGCCGACATCGTGCGGGCGCGTACCCAGCGCCGGGCGATCGGCTTCGGGGCGGCGACGGTGAAGCCCGAGGACAAGGACGACTGGGCCGTCCTGCAGGATGTCATCCCCGAGGACCTCGTGAAGTTCGGGATGATTCCGGAGTTCACCGGACGCCTGCCGGTGATTGCGACCCTCCACTCCCTGGACGCCGAGGCGCTGAAGCGGATCCTGACCGAGCCCAAGAACGCTCTCGTCCGGCAGTACCAGAAGATGCTCGCGATGTTCGACGATGTTGAGCTGGTCTTCACGGATGAAGCCCTGGAGGCCATCGCCCGCGAAGCGCTCAAGAAGAGCACCGGCGCGCGCGCGTTGCGGACCGTGATCGAGCACACCATCACGGATGCGATGTTCGAGATCCCGTCCGATCCGGACGTGGTTGAGTGCGTGGTGGAGGCCGATACGATCCTGCGCGGCACACCTCCGGTCCTCCGTCGTCGTGATGCGAGCAAGCGCGGCGAGCGGAAGAGGAGCGCTTGAGAGCCGGACGGCAGTCCGGAGTCCACAGTCCGTAGTCTGCGAACCCAGAACGCGAGACCCGCCTTCGCCCGTGAACCCGAGACCCGCGCCTTCGAACCCCGAACCGCCCTCTGAGAGCCTCGACCCGTCCAGTGCCGGCGAGTCGTTCGTCGTGCTGCCGGTGCGGGACGTGGTCGTCTTCCCGCAGATGGTCATCCCGCTGGTGTTCGGGCGACCCAAGTCCAAGGCCGCCCTGAACGAGGTCCGCAACACCGAGCGGCCCGTCCTGTTGGTGACTCAGCGCGACGGCTCGGTGGAAGACCCGATGCCGGACGACCTATACGCGGTCGGTTGCCTGGCTCGGGTCGTCCAGCTGATGGACCTGCCCGACGACACGGTGCGGGCCATGATCGAGGGGGTCGGCCGGATCCGCATCGACGGGTATCTGCGCGCCCTGCCGTTCCTGGAGGCCGTCGGGCAACCGATCGTGGAGACGGCGGAGGAGACGCCCGAGGTCGAGGCTACCATGCGCGAAGTGGTGGCCCAGTTCGAGCGGGCCGTCACGATGAGCCGCCACATCCCCCCCGATGCCGTGGGCAGCGCCATGAGCCTTCGCGATCCGGGCGGCCTGGCGGACCTCGTCTGCTCGTGCCTTGGCCGACCGGCGGACGAGAAGCAGGACATCCTCGCCACCGCCGACGGCTCCGAGCGCCTCGCGAAGGTGCACCGACTCCTGCTGGCCGAGTTGAGCATCCTCGAGCTCGAGCAGAAGATCCACGCCCGCGTCCGCGAGGAGATGAGCTCCTCGCAGCGCGAGTTCTACCTCCGGGAGCAGCTGCGCGCCATTCAGGACGAGCTCGGGGAGCGCGAGGGTTCACCGCAGGAGGCCGATGAGTACCGTCAGAAGATCGAGGAAGCCGGGATGTCCGAGGAGGCGGCGGAGAAGGCGTTGCGCGAGGTCGAGCGCCTCGAGCGCATTCCGCCCGTCGCCCCCGAAGGCACGGTCATCCGCACCTACCTCGACTGGCTCGTGGCCTTGCCCTGGAAGCGGAACACCCGCGACAAGCTCGATATCTGTCGGGCTGAGGAGATCCTCGACGAGGACCACTTCGGCCTCAAGAAGCCCAAAGAGCGCGTGCTTGAGTTCCTCGCCGTCCGCAAGCTCGTCCGGCGGACCAAAGGCCCCATTCTGGCGTTCATCGGCCCGCCCGGCGTCGGGAAGACCTCCATCGGCCGCTCCATCGCCCGGGCCCTCGGACGCAAGTTCATCCGCATCTCCCTGGGCGGCGTGCGCGACGAGGCCGAGATCCGTGGACATCGGCGCACGTACGTGGGCGCGCTGCCCGGCCGCATCATGCAGGGCATCCGTGACTGTGCTTCCAACAACCCGGTCTTCATGCTCGACGAGATCGACAAGCTCGGGATGGACTTCCGCGGCGACCCCTCGTCGGCGCTGCTCGAGGCCCTCGATCCTGAGCAGAACGGCAGCTTCAGCGACCACTATCTCGAGGTCCCCTTCGACCTCTCCCGCGTGATGTTCATCGCCACCGGCAATGTGCTCGCCACGATCCCGCCTGCGCTGCGCGATCGCATGGAGGTCATCGAGTTCCCAGGCTACGTGGACGAGGAGAAGCTGGCCATCGCGAAGGGCTTCCTGGTCCCCAAGCAGCTCAAGGACCACGGTCTCAGGCCTGCGTACCTGGAGTTCTCCGACGACGCCCTCCGCGCCATTACCCGCGGCTACACTCGCGAGGCGGGTGTGCGCGAGCTGGAGCGCAAGATCGCCACCGTTTGTCGTAAGACGGCCAAGCGCGTCGCCGGGGGTGACAAGGGCAAGCTGGCGGTCTCCCCCGACAACCTGGACGATCTGCTGGGCCTGCGCATCTACCTCGATGACGATAAGCGGAAGGAGAACCAGGTCGGTGTCGCGACCGGGCTGGCCTTCACTGAGACCGGCGGCGAGACGCTCCAGGTAGAGGTTGCCATCTCGTCGGGCAAGGGCGAGATTCTCCTGACGGGGCGGTTGGGCGAGGTCATGAAGGAGTCGGCTCAAGCGGCGTTGAGCTACGCTCGCACGCAGGCGGAAGCCCTCGAGTTGGCGAAGGACTACTTCCAGACTCACGACTTCCACGTGCACGTGCCCTCCGGCGCGGTGCCCAAGGAGGGGCCGTCCGCCGGCGTGACCATCGCCACGGCGATCCTCTCGGCCCTCGGCGGACGGGAAGTGCGGCATGATGTGGCGATGACCGGCGAAGTGACGCTTCACGGGCGCGTGTTGCCGGTTGGTGGGGTGCGCGAGAAGGTGCTGGCCGCGCACCGTTCCCGCATCCCCAACGTAGTCATACCCAAGGAGAACGAGAAGGACCTGAAGGAGCTCGACGACTTGCCCGAGGATGTGCGCAAGGACATGACCTTCATCTTCGCCACCAACATGGACCAGGTAGTAGCCGCCGCTCTGGTCTAGCGGCGGCGCTACCTCGTCGTGCGCAGGACCAGGCCACTCCAACCGCAGGGGTGGCCTTTTGGTTGCTGAGCTCCGCAGAGGCACAGCAGGCGACCGGTGACAGGCGATCTACAGCCCAGCGAGGGTTTCCCATGCCCACTGAACTCCCCAAGGCTTACGACCCCGCTCAGGTGGAGTCGCGCATCTACGCGTACTGGCTCGACGAGCGCGTCTTCGACGCCGAGGTCAGTCCGGCGAAGACGCCGTTTTGCATCGTGATCCCGCCGCCGAACGTCACGGGCGCGCTGCACATGGGCCACGCGTTGGATGAGACGATCCAGGACCTGCTGATCCGCTGGGAACGGATGCGCGGTCGGGAGGCCCTCTGGCTGCCCGGCAGCGATCATGCGGGCATCGCCACGCAGAACGTGGTCGAGGACATGCTGGCGAAGGAGGGTCTGTCGCGCCACGATCTGGGGCGCGAGAAGTTCCTCGAGCGCGTCTGGCAGGTGAAGGAGGCTCATCACGACCGCATCGTCGATCAGCTGCGGCGCTTCGGCTCCTCGTGCGATTGGCGTCGCGAGCGCTTCACGCTGGATGAGGGCTGCTCCCGGGCGGTCCGCGAGGCCTTTGTGACGCTCTACGAGCGCGGGTGGATCTACAAGGGCGCGCGGATGATCAACTGGTGCCCCCGCTGCACCACCGGCCTCTCCGACCTGGAGGTCGAGCATGAGGAGCGTCAGGGGCATCTCTGGCACATCCGGTATCCCGTCGAGGGCTCCGACGGGCAGCTTGTGGTCGCCACGACGCGCCCCGAGACGATGCTCGGCGACACCGGCGTGGCCGTCGGCCCAGGCGATCCGCGCTATGTCGACCTCGTCGGCCGAACCGCCAGGCTGCCCTTGATGGACCGGCCGATCCCCATCGTCGCCGACGAGGCGGTGCAGCCCGACTTCGGCGCCGGGGCCCTGAAGGTGACGCCGGGGCACGACCCGACCGACCTTGAGCTCGGCCGACGCCACAACCTGCCCTCCATCGTCGTGATCGGCGACGACGGTCGGATGACCGAGGCCGCCGGCCGGTACGCCGGCCTCGACCGCGACGAATGCCGCCGGCGCGTGGTCGCCGACCTCGAGGCCCTGGGCCTGCTGGTGAGGGTCGAGCCCTACACTCACTCGGTGGGCACGTGCAGCCGCTGCGACACCACGGTGGAGCCGCTGGTGAGCGAGCAGTGGTTCGTGCGGCCCGAGCCCCTGGCCGAGGCGGGCCTGGAAGCGGTGCGCTCCGGGAGGGTGCGGTTCGTGCCCGAGCGCTGGACCAAGGTCTACACCGACTGGCTGGACGGCCTGCGGGACTGGTGCATCTCGCGACAGCTTTGGTGGGGGCATCGCATCCCCGTGTGGACCTGCGAGGCGTGCCGCGAGGTGCTCGTGGCCCGGGAGGACCCCACCGAGTGCTCGGCTTGCGGTGCGCCGGCCGACCGGCTCCGGCAGGAGGAGGACGTGCTTGACACGTGGTTCTCGTCCGGGCTCTGGCCGTTCTCGACCCTCGGCTGGCCCGATGAGACGCCCGAGCTCGGGTACTTCTTCCCGACCTCCGTGCTGGTGACGGGCTATGACATCATCTTCTTCTGGGTCGCGCGGATGATCACCCTGTCGATGATCCTCCGTGGCAAGCAGCCCTTCGACGAGGTGTTCATCCACGGCCTCGTGCGGGATGAGCACGGACGCAAGATGAGCAAGAGCCTCGGCAACGTGGTCGATCCCCTCGGCCTGATCGACGAGTACGGCGCCGATAGCCTCCGCTTCGCGCTCACCTCGCTCATCACCCACGGCCAGGACATCACCTACGGCCCCGATCGTCTCGTCGGGGCGCGCAACTTCTGCAACAAGCTCTGGAACGCCGCGCGGTTCGTGCTCATGAACCTCGCGGATTGCGACCCGAACGCGGCCCTCGCCGAGCCCGACCTCGCCGACCGGTGGATCCTCAGCCGCCACAATGCCGCGGTCGAGACGGTCAACACCGAGCTGGAGAAGCGCAACCTCTCGCAGGCCGCCTCAGTGGCCTACGAGCACGTTTGGGGCGAGTTCTGTGACTGGTACCTCGAGCTGGCGAAGGTGCGCCTCTACGGCGATGATCCCGCCGCCAAGGCCCGCGCCCAGGCGACCCTCGCGACGGTCTTTGAGAGCCTCCTCAAGCTCCTGCACCCCATCATGCCCTTCATCACCGAGGAGCTCTGGCAGGTGCTGACCGAGGGCCAACAGGGCGCCCTGGCGGTGCAGCCCTACCCAACGCCCTGCTCCCAGTGGGCAGATCCCGAGGCGGAGACCCAGATGCGAGGGGCCGTCATCGAGCCCGCAACTGCGTTCAGGAACGCCACGGCCAGCGTGGCGCGTGAGTTCGGGCTGAAGCGGCCCCCTCGTCCGGCCTTCGACATTACGGCCGATGATCGGTGGGTCATCCCGCTGGAGACGCACAGGGAGTACCTGCTGGCTACGACGGGAGCGGCCGGTGTGCGGGTTCACACCGCTCCCTCGGGCCCTCCACCGACCTCGTTCTCGGCCACAACGTCGACCGCCGGTCTCCACGTCACCCCCGACCTGAGCACTGTGCAGGGGGACCCGGCGGCCGAGCGCTCGCGCCTCCAACGGGAGATGGCTGACGTGCAGAAGGACATCGCCCGCAGCGAGGCCAAGCTCGCGAACCCCGAGTTCATCGCCAAGGCTCCGCCAGCCGTCATCGCCAAGGAGCGGGACAGACTCGCCGAAGCCACCGAGGCCCTCGCGATGCTCCAGGCGCGGCAGGAGTCGCTGAAGGGACTGGAGTAGCGCCCCGGCAGGGGCGAGAGCTCTGCGCGTCGAAGGTAGGACCACAGCCCTCCGGAGGTGGTGATCCATGACGAGGATTGAGGAGCCCTGGTGTGTTCGCCCTCAGCATGA
>VGFB01000107.1 GCA_016869015.1 Armatimonadota bacterium | reverse complement strand
CGATGCGCGCAAGGAGGAGTACTGCGACCTCGTGGCGGCCGGCATCATCGATCCGGTCAAGGTCGTGCGCGCGGCCCTCGAGAACGCGGCCTCCGTCGGCTCGCTGGTCCTGACCACCGAGACCCTCGTCGCCGAGAAGCCCGAGGAAGACAAGACCCCCGCCGGACCTCCCGGCGGCGGCTACGACGACATGTAGGAGCGGCTTGAGCCGCGACGCCGTTCAGCTACGACGCCGGTCAGGGGAGCTCCCTGACCGGCGTCGTCGTCCTGGCGTGGGTGTTGCCGGCGGGTCCCGCCTACTCCCCGTCCGGTCGCTCCCTCCACAGCCACACGTCTCCGTTGCAGTCCCGTCGGTTCTCAGGCTTGCCCTCGGACGTGACCCCCTTGAGGTCTGCGATCAGGTAGTACTTCACGCCCGGCCCGTGCTCGTCGACGGGCAGCAAGTACACGTGGTCCCGATTGTGGTAGGCGGCGACGCCCTCGTGCTCATCGACCGCGATCTCGGTAAGTTGCTCGGGCTGATCGGCGGGCGCGGTTGCGAGAGCGACGCGGTAGATTGTGGCGCCCCACCAGCCGCCGGTGTAGACGAACTCGACCCGGTATCGTCCGGGCGTGAGGAGGGTGTCGGTCACGTCCCAACGCTTGGTGATGCGCTCGGCGCCCGGCTGGAAGTCGGCGCTCTCCCACGCGCCGGTCTTGCGCCGGCGATAGGGAGCGCTCGGGTCCTCGATGCCGAACGCCGCCAGCGCCGCCGCGACGTCCACGGCCGTCTGGTCGGTTACCTGCACGGTATCGGCGAACCGCCCCCCGCCCAGACCGGGCCCCGTCGCGGCGTCCCACTCCCCGAGCCCGGCCACTGTGTTGCGCGAGGCCTCATCCAGGTCGTTGACCAGGGCCTGGACCCTCCTCTGCTCGTCCGGCGTGAGCGCCTCCTTGCCGGCCACCGCTGTGGCGATGTCGTAGACTGACCGGATCATCTCCACGTACCCGCCGATCGTCCGTGTCTCCGCAGTGAGCAGCGGGGCGTCGAGCGCCTCGGCCAGTGACAGCGCCTGTCTGCAGACGGTGAGGTCCCGGTCGATGTGCTCTACGGTCGGGAAGTAGCGGAACATCCCCTCTCCCAGCTTCGGCGTCGTGCGCTTCGCGACCATGTTCGGCGCGCGGCCGAAGAACTGCGGGTAGGGGATCCCCGAGCCGTAGACGTCCCACGCCACGGGGCCAAGCATGACGGCCCAGTCCGCCGCCTTCTCCGCGTCCTTCAGCCCCTCCCGCGTCGCCCACGCCGCGGCGAACTCGTGCTCCTCGCGGCCCTTGGAGTTCCAGGACCACTCCGCAGCGGCCTGGACGTTGAGGTCGTACAGCCGGTTACTGGGCGTCGCGTAGCCGCAGAGGCACTGGAGCCCATCCTGCACGAACTCGGTCATCCTGTACCGGATGAACTGCGGCCCGCTCCAGGGGCAGACGATGCGCCAGGAGGCCGTGAGCTGCGGGTAGCAGCCCAGCCAGCGGCCCTGCTTCGCGTAGTCCTCCAGCAGCGGGTAGATCATGGGGTCGCGGGAGGAGTCGTATGTCCGACCGCCGTCGTAGTAGCTGATCCCGACCTCGGGCGGCACGGCGGCCAGCACCTTGTCGTTCGTCGAGTAGCTGCCCTGGGTCAGCAGGATGCGGAGTCGCACGTGAGGGGTCTTCTCTCGCGCCAGTTCCCAGGCGCGCACCGCCGCCTTGGCCTCCAGGACGAACTGCCCCTCGGCCCTACAGTGCTCGCACTCGCACTGGAGCTGCTCCTCCGACAGCCACACGCAGACGTCGGAGACGCCCTCCTGGCTCGCGAGGGAGGCGAACCATTCGGCGAGGATCTCGGGCATTCTGGGCTGGGAGAAGCAGGGCGCGATCTGGTCGGCCGACCACGTGCCCTTCGCGGACTTGCCGACACCCTTCAGCTCCGGGTACCGCTCATAGATCCCGCTGCCGGCCAGCTGGTCCAGGTGCGTGATGATCGGGACGACCTTCACCGCGTGCTTCCGGCCACGCTCCAGCAGCGTCTCGTCGAGCTTCGCCACGCCCTGGCCCGCCGCGTCGATGGACATGTCGACATGGCTCTCGACGAGGTTCATCTTGCGCTCGGCCATCCACTCGATGTCCGCGTTCGCGCTCCCGCCCCACTCGCCGCGCTCGGCGAGGTCGGGCCAATCGCGAACCTCCGCCAGCGGGATCGTCACCCGACCGTTTGCCAAACCGGGCCGGAGCAGTTGCTGCACCGTCTTGCAGCCGTAGTAGAGGCCCCGATCGGTCAGCGCCGCGACGGTGAGCCCGTTGGCCGCCAGCGGCGTGACGAGGTAGGCCTGTTCGGGGTTGCGTAGCGCCGCCAGCGTCTCGACGCCGGGCGCGCGAATGGCGCCGGCCGCGTCGGAGGACGCGCACTCGAGCCGGATGGTGAAGAGGTTATCCGGCCGGCTCTGCGCCAGAACGCCCTCGCCCAGGAGGGCCGCCAGCTCCCCGACGGCCGCCTGCGTGAGCTCGCTCTCCTCCGCGCCCAACTCGAGGCGGATCACGTCGATGGGCACGGTGACCCTTCGCTCGATCGTGATCTCCTGCGGCAACGGCAGCAACCGTCGCAGACAGGCGCGAACCTCGGCCTCGGACACCGGCTGGGGCGCGGCGCACGCATGGGCGCTGACGAGCAGGGGAAGCATCAGCAGCATGGCTATGGCCCTCCGATCACTCAGCCCAACGAACCTCGACAGGGCCGGCAAACGCCTGGTACGCCTCGGCGACTCGCCCGGCCTTCGCATCGCCCCGATGCACCCAGACGCGGTACTTCAGTGTCACCGGCGTTCCGGGTTCGAGGGTCGTCGGCGTCAGGCCGGGCCAGTCGACGCCGAGGATGCCGTAGTCCCGCAGGCACCAGCCGTTCGGGAAGCCTGGGTTGCTCGCGTCGATGAACACCGCGGCGCCCGACACCTTCCCCGGCGCCCCGAACTCAGCCGAGAGGTCCGCCCACGGCAGCCGCTCCTCGTTGCTCGAGACCACCGTCTGTCCGTCGGGCTTCGTCACTGTCTTCCCGTTCACCGTCTTCACCCGCAGGCAGAAGCCGCCGTAGCCCTTGCCGGCCGCGCCCAGGAGCGTGATCGGCGAATCGTGGGCCGTGAGCGTGAGGTGCACGTCGATGGCGCGGCCCGTCTCCGTTGCGCGCCAGACCCGGAACCAGACGTCCTCATGCGCGACGCGCTCCTCGCCCACGTACCAGCCGTTCCTCACCCCGAACACCGCACAGACCGAACCCACGTCGTTGCCCAGCCGCTGCTCAAACCTCGCCTGGATGCCCCGCAGGTCCCACAGGTCGACCATCTTCCCGCCCACGGTCATGTTCGGCCACGCCCAGAACACGCCCCGGTGGTGATAGTGGTCGCGCTCGAAGTCCCCGGTGATCTGCTCGCCGTCCAGGCCGAAGATGGGGTGCAGGTAGCACGACCGCCGCCGGTCCTCCGGAACGCCCTCGGCGAGCTGCATTCCGAGGTTGTAGGCCAGGACGGTCTGCGCGCCCTCCGAGACGATCAGCCTCGCGTCATCAACCTCCTCGAGGGTGAACGCCCGGTCGGGGGGGGCCTCGGTCAGCAGGTCATACGGCACCGGGCGTCCGGCGGCCCGGGGCGGGGGCATGAGCGCGCACAGCGGCCGGTCACACTCCAGCTCAGACCACGGGCCGACCTGACTCCGCCAGACGGGGATCGGCGGCGCTCCGGGGCCGTCGATCTCCCGTAGCTCGAGGAAGGTGTTCCCGAGGCCCCGTAGCGACGCTGGAACCGCGAACTCCACCGGCACCGCGTCGGGCATCTCGGCTGGAAGGGCGAACAGGAGGATCAAGCTCTGCAGCATGTGCCTACCCCTCTCGGATCTCGCGTTGCTCCGCATCGTAGAGGTACCGGCGGCCCTGGTCCCAGGAGTGGTAGGCCATGATCGCGGCCACCGAGTGCGCGTACCCCGTTTCGACGGGCGCGTTCGGTGTGCCGCCGTTGCGGAGGCACGCGAGCCAGTTGTGCACGTGGTTCTCGCTGGGGGGGATGTCGATGAGAGGCACGTCGGCCGCCAGCTTGTCCTTGCCGCCCCCCTGCGGCTTCGCGGTCCAGGAGGCCGTGTCGAAGGTGCCCTTCGTCCCCAGGAAGAGCTCCTCCGCGGGGCTGTAGGAGTTCCCCAGCCGCATTGTGAAGTTGAGCATGAAGCCCTTCGGGTACTCGTACAGGGCCGTCATCGTATCGGGCAACTCACGGTCCTTCCAGACATACACCCCGCCGAAGGCCACGCCCGACCTGGGCAGCGGATCGTCCATGAACCAGGTGCCTATGTCGATGAGGTGCGCGCCCCACAGCCCGGGCGTCCCGTTCGTGTAGTCCCGGTACAGGTGCCAGCAGCGGAAGCGGCGCGAGTCGAAGGGGCGCGGCGGCAAGCCCATCTGATAGGCCTCCCAGTCCACGTCCTCCTCCTTCACATCCCCATGGCCCCGCGACCAACGCGGGCCGCTGTCGCCCGCGCAGGTGAGCACCTCGCTCACCTGCCCGATCACTCCGCTCTGCATCAGCTTCGCCGCGGCTTGGTGCCGGCCATCGCTCCGGCGCTGAGTACCGATCTGGCAGATCACGCCCTTCTCCCGCACCGCATCGACCGCCGCTCGTGCATCGACCATGTTCGTCGCCATCGGCTTCTCGCAGTACACATGCTTCCCGGCCCTGGCAGCGGCCGCCAGGATCGGGCTGTGGGCGAAGTCCGGCGTCGCGATCAGCACCGCGTCCAGCTCCTGAACGGCCAGCAGCTCCTCGAAGCGGCTGAAGGTGCGGGGCTCCTCGCCGGTCCACTCCTTGATCTTCGCCGCCGCGCGCTCGCGGGCCGGGCGCCAGACATCGCACACCGCCGTGAAGGCCGCGTTCAGCTCCGCGGCGCAGTTCTGTGCCTCCTGCATCAGCGCGCCGCCCCGGCCGCCGGCGCCGATGATCCCCAGGGACAGCCGATCGTTGGCGCCCTGAGCGCGAAGGGTTCGTCCCCCGACCATCAGCGTCCCCGCTGCGGCGCCCAGTCCGGCGATGAAGTCGCGTCGTGCCCAGTCGCGATCCGACATGAGCCACACCTCCGGGTCAGAGCTGTCCCGTGCGGCGGTGCAACTCCCGCACCTTCGCCTCGTCGACCTCGATCTCCAGGCCCGGTCCCTCCGGCGCCGGCAACCGTCCGTCCACCGGTGCGAGCGGTGCCTTGAGGACACTCTCCGCGAGGAACTGGGGGCCGTTGAGCGCCGCCGGCCTCTTCAGCCCGTACGCGCTGAAGAGCGCAAGCGTTGCCGACAGCGAGATGTCGGGGTCGGTCAGGCCGCTACCCAGCCACATCAGCCCGGCCTCCTGGAGCATCTCGATCTGCCGGCGGCACGAGACGAGCCCGCCGCAGCGCGCCGGCTTCTGGGCGACGCCATCCAGCATCTCCAGCCGGATGAACTCCTCCAGGTCAACCGGCGACATCACGCCCTCATCCATGAGGATCGGCAGCGCCCCCTGCTTCCTGAGCGCCTGGTAGCCGCTGATCCGGTTGGGCCGGATCGGCGACTCGAGGACATCGGCGCCCGCGTCGGCGAGCCGCGGCGCCGCTTCCAGCGCCGTCGCAAGGTCGTAGCCGCCGTTGGCATCGGCCCACAGGAAGCCATCGGGCACGAGGCGCTTCACGATCCGCGCCAGCTCCACATCCACCGCCGGATCGGGAGCGACCTTGATGTTGAAGTGGCGGAAGCCGCGCTGCCGCCCCTGCTCGATGAGGCCCTCCGTCTCGTCGAGCGTCTTGGGGTTCAGCGTCCAGCTGAGGGTCAACGACCCTCCGACCGACTTGCCCCACATCTGCGCGAGGGACTGGCCTGTCAGCCTCCCCGCCAGGTCGTGCAGGGCGATGTCGAGGCCGGCCTTGGTGATCGGCATTCCGACGGTCAGCCCCGGGGCGATGGCGGCCTCCATCGCCGCGTGCGCGCCCTCGAAGTCGAGCGGGTCACGGCCGATGAGCGTCGGCGCGAGGTACTTCTCGATGACGAGGGTGCTCGTCTCGAGGGTCTCGTAGCTCCATCTCGGGATCGGCACGCTCTCGCCCCAGCCGACTGTCCCGTCGTCGGCGGTGAGCTTGATCATCACGGTAGGCCGGCCCAGGGGCGTGCCGGCCGGGCCCTCGAAGAACTTGAAGCGCCCGTGGGTGGGAATCCGCGCGGGGAAGGTCTCGATCCGTTCGATCTTCGCCATCGTCTGCCTGCCGGCGAACGGGAGGTGGGGGAACACCAGCGCGCCGGCGCCCGCCCCGGCCACCCGCAGCAGGCCTCGCCGGGACAGCCTCGGCTTCGGGTCGGACATGCCGAACCACCTCCGGGGACGACTCGTGCCCTGTCACTCGTGATTGTGAGGATGTGTCGTCGTCGCTCGAAGGGCCCACCTCGACAACGACGGTGACGGAGCAGCGCTCCGTCCTACGACAACGACGGTGACGGAGCAGCGCTCCGTCCTACGACAACGACGGATGGGCGTGCGGAACGGGCCGTCCACCAATCCAAACAACCACGAGTGACGGCGCACTTAGTGCCCTGTCAGCCGTGAAGCCTTGGGTCGTCGTGGGTCGGCTCACCAGAGCCGACAGAGCCTTCAGGTCAACGCCGGACGGCGTCGGCTCTGGTGAGCCGACCCACGACGACAAACGGCAACTGCCAGAATCACGGCTGACACGCCACTAGCCGGCCTGCACGATGGTGTGGATCGGGAGCAGCAGCACGACGCACAGCGCCGCGAACAGGATGAGCTCGACGATGACAGCGATCTGCAGCGGACGCACGGTCGCCTCTCGCCACCGCCACGCCGCAAGGAAGGGCGCGAGCGCAATCGGGGGGAGGATCAACCACCACCTCGCCGCGAGAACATGCCCCAGTCGGATGAGCAAGACCGTTGCGGCGGGCATCGCCAACTCGGTCTCCGACAGCGCCGTCTCGAGCCGCGGCATCGCGACGATGAGCCCGATGGCGGTGTCGACTGGGAGGTCGGCCGCCAGGAACGCCAGGAACCAGGCGCTCCGCCACAGGCTCGGCCGCGCCTCGACATCCTCGCCGGTGAACAAGCCCATGCCCTACCCCGAACCGCGCCGGGGCGCCCTACTTGCGCCTGCGGTAGTACTCCGCCACCTTCCGGAAGCCGTGCGCCATGTCGTCGACGTCGCTGTCGGTGATCCCCTCGTTCCAGTTCATCACGAAGGTGTTCGCCTGCGCCCAGATCGTCTCCGGGTAGTCCTCCTCGCGGTACTCCACGTAGCGGCCGTAGGGCGGTTCCCAGGGAAAGAGCGTGTCGCCGTAGGCCTTGTGCTCGCGAAGGGCCGGGTACATGCAGATCGGAATGCCGCCCGCGTATCCGGTGCCCCACGGCAGCCCCTCCGCCTGAATGGCCGCGCGGAAGTCAGCCACCGTGCAGCCCAGGGCGGCCTCGTCAATCTGGATCGGGTAGATCCAGTACGAGTGCGTCGCCTTGGGGTGCACCCACGGCGGCCTGATCCCCTCGATCTCCCGGAGGCAGGAGGTCAGGCGGTGGGCCGTGCGTCGTCGTCGGCCGAGGATCGAGTCCAGCTTGCGCGTCTGCGCGAGCGCAACGGCCCCCTGCAGCTCGGTCATGCGGTAGTTCACGCCCAGCCGCAGCACGCCCCGGTTCTCGCTGGAGCGGTCGTAGAACTTGTCGTGGAAGTTGCGAGCGTTGTCGGCCAGCTCGTCGTCGTTGCTGATCACGATGCCGCCGTCGCCGGTGGTGATCTGCTTGCTCTGCTGCAGCGAGAAGCAGCCCAGGTCGCCGATCGTGCCGACCCGCTGCCCGTCCCACTCCGCGTCGTGGGCCTGCGCGCAGTCCTCGATGACGTAGAGCCCGTGCTCCCTGGCCAGCGGCATCAGCGTGTCCATGTCGCACGCCTGCCCGAACAGATGCACCGCGATGATCGCCCGGGTGCGGTCGTTGATCAGCCCGTGGAGCTTCCCGGGGTCCAGGTTCAGCGTCCGGCGGTCGACATCGCAGAAGATGGGGATCTGATTCTGCTGCAGGATCGCGATCACCGTCCCCATGTCGGTGACCGTGGTGGTGATGATCTCATCGCCGGGGTTCAGCTGTAGCGCCCCCACCGCCGTGTGCAGGGCCGCCGTGCCGCTGGTGACGCCCAGGCAGTGCTTCACGCCCTGGTGCGCCGCGTACTCCTCCTCGAACTGCGGCACCATCGTCCCACCGTGGCGCCCGAGAACCCCGGAGCGCATCACCTCGGTCAGCAGCGCGAGCTCCTCGTCGCCCAGGTCCCTCCCGCTGGCGTTGCCCACCGTGGGGAAGGGGGTCGTGCGGGCTTGCGGCCCGCCATGGATCGCCAGTTGCTCAGACAACGTCGTCACCTCCGGTGTATTCCCAGGCGTCTTCGTCGTCCTCGACGGCTTGCGGATGCAGCGGGGTACGGTACTCGTAGGTCATGTGCATCGGCTTCAGCCCCACGCGCTGCAACAGGGCTCGCCCGGACTCGTTCTCATGATGCACCTTGCACGCGATCCGGTGGATGCCCCGGTTCTCGAAGTACCGGATGCAGTACTGTGCCAGGCTCTTCGCCAACCCCTGGCTGCGCAGGTCCTCCCGCACGTAGAGGCTCTGCAGGACCCCGTACCGTTCCTTGGTGGCCAGCGAGACCTTCGTCCGCATCCAGAGCCAGCCGACGACGTCCTCTTCGAGCGTCAGCACGACAAGCCCATCGGGCTCCGCCCGCATGGCGCGCTTCAGCTTGTCATAGTGATACTGCAGATCGGTGATGGGATCGTCGGGGAAGGAACGACAGGCGATCTCGCGCTCGTAGATGGCGAGCG
>VGFB01000106.1 GCA_016869015.1 Armatimonadota bacterium | reverse complement strand
TCCGGAGCTGGTCCGAGGACCGCTACGGGCGGCACCTGGTCGAGTGGTTCCTGCGCCACTCCCACGGCCCCAACGAGGTGATCGTGCGTCGGCTCCGCCCCGCGTACCGCTACCGGATCGAGCCGATCCCCCTGCACGGCGTGGCCGCCCCCAAGCCGACCCCCGAGCCGCAGGGGCCGTCGTGAGGCGCCCGGAAGGACCCGGCGCCCCGAACGTCGCATGATGCACACCGACGAGGAGCCGCCTTGTCCCGGAGGGCGAGCGTGCGCTGGAGGACCTTGCTGCCGGTCGTGATCGTCCTCGCGGCGCTGGCCTTCGGCGCAACGTGGTACCTCGTCGACGGGGGCCGGGCGCTCACCGTGAGGCGGCCCGCGTTCACGGACCCCGAGGTCGCTGCGCGGCGGGACTTCTACCGGAACCACCCGGGCGAGCAGCCGCTCAACTGGCAGATCGGGCGAACGGCGGAGGCGTTCCACCGCATGCGCCCGATGGGCCGATTCCGACTGCACAAGAACGACTGCTCCGATTACGTGGACTGCATCGTCGACGAGGCTCTGGGGGCGAAGGCACGGTTCCAGCGGAGCTCGGACCGCCATCTGCTCTCCCCGCAGCGGCGACTGTGGGACGTCTTCTACTGGGACCGCCGCGAGCCGCTGCTGCCCGGGGATGCCGTCTCCGTCGAGCACTCGCCGCACTACGACCCCTACGAGGGGGCGATCTGGCACGTGGGGGTCATCGGCGCCGACGGCCGGGTCTACGACTGGTCCAAGCTGCGAAGCTGGTCGTCGGACCGCTACGGCTGTAACAGCGTTGAGTGGTTCACCCGCCACGCCACCGGCCCGCGCAGCGTGGTCGTGTGGCGGCTGAAGGCGGTCTACCGTTACAAAGCGAGGCCGCTGCCCCTGGGCTGACAAGGAGCTCGACATGACCCCTCCGACCGACGCCAACCGCCATCTGATCCGCCGCGAGGAGAGCGTCCTCGTGATCATCGACGTGCAGGAACGCCTCGTGCCGCACATCGACAGGGACGCGGCGGTTGTCGCGAACATCGCGCGGCTGGCGCGGTTTGCGCCCATCGTCGAGCTGCCGATCGTCGTCACCGAGCAGATGAAGCTCGGACCGACGGTCGCCGAGATCGGGCTGCACCTGGAGGGCGTGACGCCCATCACCAAGGCCGACTTCGGGTGCTTTGGCTGTGAGGGGTTCGCCGAGGCATTGTCGGCGCTGGGGAGGAGCGCCTTGATCCTGGCAGGCATCGAGGCGCACATCTGCGTAGCTCAGACCGCGCTCCAAGCCCTGGAGCAGCACACCGTTCACGTCGTCAGCGACGCCGTCGGCTCGCGAACGCCGGAGAACCGCCAGATCGCCCTCGACCGGATGCGACAGGCAGGCGCCGTCATCACCTCGACCGAGATGGTGATGTACGAGTTGCTGGTCCGCGCCGGTACGGATGAGTTCCGCCAGGCTCTCGAGCTGGTGAAGGGCGAGTGAGCCCGGGCCGTCCGTCACTTCAGCGCCGGCGCCATCAGCGTCGCCGGCCTCCCGGCGTCGTGGTAGACCGTGCACTCTGCCGGCACCGCGTCTTCGGCCTTGTACCGGTCCGCCCCGGTGTGCGCGTTCAACTCGAAGCGCGGGTAGTTCGAGCCGGCGATCGAGAGCCGCAGGCGGTGCTCGCCCGCAACCGTGAGGGCCGTCGGGGGCAGAGCCACGGTCGCCGAGCACACCTTGCCTGCCTCGACCGGGGCGGCCTGCGCGGGACCGTTGCGGTACTTGGCGCGGGTGATGCCGTCGCAGATGAGCATCGAGCGGCCGTCGGGCCACACGTCGCAGAGCCGCACCGCGAAGCTCGCGTCGGGGCGGTCGAGGGAGAAGCTGAACGTGAGCTTCACGCTGCCGAAGATGCGTAGCGGCTCGGCGAATGCCTCGCTGGTGTAGACGAGCACATCGTCGCGGGACTCGAGGGGCCGCTGATCCTGCGGCCCGGTGGAAACCCCCTCCCCCGCCAGCCACCCCAGGTTCGCGCCCCCGATCGTGGGTACCGGGGCCTGAGGGTCGGCGAGGTACGTGCGCGGCGGATCGCCGGCCGCGGGCGCCTGTCGGTCGATGAGCCCGTCGGCGTGCAGATAGAGCGTCTGCTCAGCCGTCTGGGGCCCGCTCGCAACCTCAGCGACGTTCCAGCCGCGCTCGTTCATCTGCCACCACTGGTACATCGGCGCCTGCGCCCACCCGTTGCCCTTCTCGTCGCGCAGCCAGTAATCGAAGAACTGCAGCGCCTGCCGCTCGCTCTCATCGACGGCCTCAGTGTAGCGCAACGCGCCCTGCTCCGTCTTCCCGACGCCGACGTGCTCCCACGGGCCGATGAGGAGGTTGATGTGCTGCCGCGTGACGGGCCCGGCGCGCTCGACCAGAGCGCGGAAGGTGCCCAGGTGCCGCTCGGTGCTGTGGTCGTACCAGCCCGTGATGGCGAAGACCGGCACGTTCACACGCTCGACCTGATCACTCCGCCCGCCGAACAGCCGCAGCACCTGCGTGCTGTCCTGGAAGCGATCCAGCAGGCCAAAGCCGGAGTACCCCAGCCGGATCAGCGACCCCATGTGCGCGGCGCGGTACACGCCGTTCTCGTAGAAGTCCTCATACGCATTGCCCTCGGCGGCAACCACCGGCACGCAGCAGGTGAGGTGGGGCGGCTGCTCCTTGGCGGTCATGTACTGCACCTTGCCCAAGGCCGAGGGCCCCCACGTTCCGACCTTGCCGTTCGACCAATCCTGCTGCGCGATCCACTCGACGGCGTCATGGCCGTCCTTCCCGTAGTCCGGCGCCAGCATCCCCTGCCCGGCCGCCTTGGAGCCCCAGAAGCCTCGCCAGTCGAGGATGACATACGCGTACCGCTCGCGATCGACGATGCCGTGCCCGCCGACGGGCCGGAACCAGCTTCGCACGAGCGTGCGGTTGTAGGGTGTCTGGATGAGGACGGTCGAGTACCTGCCGGGGTCCTCCGGCAGGTAGACATCGGCCGCGAGCGAGGCGCCATCGCGCATCGGGATCGTAGCCAAGGTCTGATCCGTTGCCCAGGCGGCCTCGCTTCCAGCCCCGAGCAGACACAGCAGCGCAAGCATGGTCCCCATGGCCGTGGCTCCTCTCCACAGACGCCTACACCCGGTAGTGGCCGCGCGTTTCGGAGGGGTTACGGGTCTTGGGACCGTCCCGGCCCCGGGCCGAGATCCGCCGCTTCCTGGCAGCAGCCTTGGACCGGATCGTCGGCCGATTCCGGCCGGAGGCGCTGGTGTTCTTCGGGTCACGGCTCGATGGGACGCCCCATGAGTGGAGCGACATTGACCTCCTGATCGTCTCTCGGGAGTTCCAGGGCATGCGAGTGCTCCCGCGGATGGCCCGGTTCCGCAAAGTCGCCCAACCCCACATTCGTGTCGACGCGATCTGCTACACGCCGCGGGAACTCGAGTACATGATGACCCAACCTTCGATGGTGGGCGACGTGATGGCAACCGGCCTGCGCATCATCTGAGTTCCCCCCTACTCCGGAACCAGAACGACCGTGAGCTTCTCCCCGAAGCGCGCCCGGCCGTCCGCGAGCATCTCGAACGTCAGCGTCGTGCGCTCGCCGCCCTGCCACAGGACGCCGAACACGTTGAACGTCGCGTCGCCCAGCGGCGGCACGTCCTCCTCCGCGGGCAGGGCGCGCACCGTCACCGGCGAGTCCTCGGTGCTGGCCAGGAAGACACGGCCGGGACCGGAGCGCCACAGCCACTTCGCCCGGCCGGTGTTACCGACGGAGGCCCGCATGGGGACAGGCTTGCCCGCGGCGACGTTCACCTCCTGCCCGTCCTGCTCGATGGCGACCCAGCGGCCCTCGGCGTCCTGCACCTCGAAGCGGTTGAACTCCGCGTTCAGGTACTTCGGCGGGTTGCTGCCGCCGTAGGGCCGGTTGCCCACGGCGATGACCGGGTCTGCGGACGAGGACCCCGGCCCCGCGGCGGGTGCCAAGGCGGGCCTCTTCCCGGCCTCGATCGCCGCCAGGAACTCACCGCCGACCGCCGCCCAGATGCCCTGCATTCCGCGCGCGTCGGCGTCCCGGTCCACCCGAAGCTGCACGTCGGGCCAATAAGGACCGCGACCGGCGGTCATGGGTGCGCTGAACTCATGGAGCACGCTCGTGACTTCGCGCCAGGTGCCGTCGGGGTTGATGATCCCGTAGTCGCTGCGCTCGTTGTAGCGGTAGCCGCCGGGGTAGAACCAACAGACCGCGCCGCCGGCGCCCGACTTCAGCGACATCGTCAGGAAGTCGCGGTAGAACTGCGCCGCGAACGCGAGACGACCCTCGTCCTGAGTCATCCGGGCCTGATCCCACACCGAGCAGCCGAACTCCGCCCACATCACCGGCCGCCCCGGCGCCGCGTAGCGCGAGTAGGCGGCGGTGAACCAGCCCGGCACGACTCGGTCCCAGTCGCCGATGCGCCCGTAGCCCTCCGGCTCCATCACGTCCACCGACTTCGCGAGGGCCCCGAAGTCGTAGGCCATCGCCGCCGCGCCGGCCGTCGGGTCGCCCGCGATGTTCATGCGGAAGCTGATGAGGTGGTTCGGATCGACGCTCTTGACCTTCTGGGCCGCCCGGAGGTGCGCCTGGCTCAGCAGGTCATCCACGAAGCGGCGGTAGGCCGCGACCATCACGCGCCACTCGCCGTCGGTCGAGACCTGCTGATCCGAGGGACCGGTCGGCGCGCCATCGGCGCGCGGGATCGGCATCCCCCAGTCGCGCTCCGCGTTCTCGAGGCTCCCGTACCGTTCGACGACCCACTCCGCCCACTGCGGGTCCCAGCGCTTGCGCGCGTCGTAGCCGCCGAACACGGGCTCCCACGCCAGGTCGTAGACGAAGACGTTGTCCATCTCCGCGATCCGATACCGCCGGATGATCTCGCCCATCTGCGGCCACTGGAAGTCCAGCGGCGTGCCGGGGCGCAGGGAGAGGTTCACCTTCAGCCCGTGCCGCTCGCAGCGCATCAGCAGGTCCAGCAGGTTCCCGCTGTCGATGGAGCGGTAGTAGACGAACACGCTGACCATGTTCATCCCCATCGCCGCGATGCGTTCCAGGTCGCGCTCCGTGACCTCGGGGTCGTAGGGCTGCGGATCGAGCCAGTACTCGAAGTACTCGCCGTCCTCGATGCCGCACTCCGAGGAGGGCATGTAGTTGACCCCGTACGGGTACCACTTCCGGTTGCCCTCCCAGAAGTCCCCATCGCGGGCGGTGATGTACTGCGGCTCGGACTTCGGACGCCAGATGAGCAGTGGGTGCCGCAGCTCGTCGATCACCTCGCCGTCGGCGAGGAGCCGCGTCGTCACCTCATACTCGCTGCCCGCCGTCGCGCCGCGTTCCCGCACCGCCTCGATGACCGCCTCGGCCCCGGGGGCGACCTCGACGGGGAAGGTCCGCGTCAACAGCGGGTCGCCGCCGCCCTGAGGCTTCACAGCGATCTCGACCGTCAGTGGGACAGCCGGAACCCGCCCCTCGTTCACCACCTTCGCCCCGATGCGGATCGGCTCACCCTCGAAGTAGGCGTAGTGCTCCGCTCCGCCCTCGTAGAGGAACACGCCGCGCAGCATTCGCTGCACGAGCTTCGTCGTCGCGCCGATGACCTCGTCCCGCGCCGTGTACGCCGCCTCCCCGGCGGTGATCGAGGCCACGAGGCTACCGGCAGCGTTCAGGGTGAGGGTCGCCAGCGTGCCCGAGACCTCTCCGTCCTCTCCCCGCACCTGCACGAGGGGTACCCAGCGCCACTTCCGCGCCTTCCCAAAGCCTGTGCCCTGTGGGCGCGGGTGACAGGAGAGCGGTGTGTCGGGCATGGGCAGTGCCGCGTCTCCCAGCAGGCCGCGCCCCGCCGAGGAGTCGAGCGTCTTCGCGTTGCGGTTCGGGTAGAGCTTGTACCCCGGGCTGACCGAATCGATGATCGGGGTGTCCACGAGCGCGAACTCGGGCTGGTCGGCGAGGGGGTCGACGGCGCTCCCGAGCTGGTCGATCCAGTACTCGTGCTCGCCCCCGGGGACCGCCGTGTGGGTCATCGCGAGCCCGAGGGACAGGTGCGCCACGTTCGCCGGGTTCAGCGCGTCTCCCGAAGTGCCGCGGCCCTGAGAGGCGCTGTCGTGCCAGTACTTGAAGTCCGAGGGCCGCAGGGCGTAGGCCTTCCACTCCCGGGTCAGCGGCACAACGGCAATCCACCGCGACCCGTCGGTCTCGCGCCACTCCAGCGAGAGCTGCGTGGTGCGCGGGCCGCCCTTCGCCCAGAAGCACGTGAGCGTCGCGCCCGGCTCGAAGGCGCCGGGCGGCACATCGAACCCAAGGGTGTCCCACCCGTGCAGGTTCGCGATCTGCACGCGCAACGCGGCCGGGCTGTCCGCCGCGCCGGGCGCAGTCGTCTCCACGGTGCACCCCAGGTCCGGGCGATCGCTGGCGCGCGCGTGCGGAGGCGGTTGATCGCCGTCGAAGTCGAGGACGATCCGGTCCGGCGGCGTGCGGGCCAGGCGATCGAGGTACTGCTCCTTGTCGAGCCACTCGCCATCGATCTTCGTGAGGAGGCGGCTGAAGGCCGGCGCGCCGACCGCCGCCAGATCGCCGCCCTGCCGCAGGTACGCATTCAACGCCTCGACCGCCACGGCCGGGAACGACTGAGCGTGGGGCAGCACCAGCACGTCGAAGCGCTCCGAGCCAAGCACGTACGGGTTCGCCAGCTGCTCGCCAGTGAGGCGCGTCACCGCCATGCCCGCCTCCGCCAACGCAGCCGCGTAGCGCTCGGCGACCGCCCGGTCCAGCCCGGGCATCTCATCGCAGAGCACCGCCACGTTCCCCGCCTCCGACCGCCGCCAGCCCGCTTGCTCCAGCACCTGCGGCGCCTGCGCTTCCAGCGAGTCCCACTGATCCGCCACCGCCTGAGTCACCACCCGAATCGGCCCGGTGTGCACGATGGGCGCGAGCGGCTGTCGCCAGTCCTCCCCGAGCCAGAGCGCGATCAGGATCTCGCGGGTCTCCGCGAACCGCGGCGCGGTCAGGCTGAACGTGACTTCGCCCGCCCCGCGCACGACCTGTCGCTCGCCCTGAAGGACAACGTTGGTCGGGTCCTTCAGCTCGCAGTTCAGCCGCGCCTCGCCCTGGGCCACGGCGTACTTCGCCGTCACCTCGAAGGGCCGGCCCTCCACGACGCGGTCCGGCAGCGCCGTGAACTCGCACGCCGTCCCCTGCGCGCCCACCCGAGCGGCGCCGATCAACAGCAACTGCGCGATCCTCAACATGAGAGCCGTCTTCCCCTCTTCGTCGTCTTCCCAGCTTCCCGCTTTCGTGGCCTTTGCCCGGCAGGACAGACTCAGCTTCCCCGCGAACCAGCGGCAAGCCTCGTTCAGAAGGAGCGTCCCTCGCATGTCAGACACCGCCCGCCTCGCCTTCGCCGGCGCCGGGAATCACTCGACCCAGGCCCTGTACCCGTGCATCGCGCAGATCCCCGAGTTCGACCTCGTCGCCGTGTGCGATCTCGACGCGGCGAAGGCCGAGAGCGCCGCACGACGGTTCGGGGCACCCAAGGCCTATACCGACGTCGCGGCGATGCTCGATGAGGCGCAGCCCGCGGGAGTCTGCCTCTGCGGGATGCCCGACATGCACCATGCCGTCGGGCTGGAATGCCTCCGGCGCGGGATTCCGGTGTGGATGGAGAAGCCCCCGGCGTGGGACCTCGCGGGCGCGGTCGAGCTGGTGGAGACGGCGGAAGCCGCGGGGACATGGGGCATGGTTGGCTTCATGAAGCGCTTCGCGCAGGCGAACGCCATCGCGAGGGAGTACCTCGACTCGGGCGAGCTTGGGCCGGTCTCCTCGATCACGCTGATGCACGGCGCGGGGCGGTACAACGAGTTCCGGCGAATGCTGCTGTTCAACGGGATTCACATGATCGACCTGGGCCGGTTCCTCGCGGGCGAGTGGGTGACGCTGCACGCCTTCGGGGCGCAAACGTCGGCGGGCACGCAGGCGATCTCAGTCTCGTTCACGCTCGAGTGCGGCGGCGTGGGGCAGCTCAACATCAACTCGGCGCATACCTGGCAGGACACCTTCGAGCAGGTCTACCTGACCGGCTCCGGGGGGGGGCTGCACCTGGAGTCCGGCCGCGACCTGGAGGTCATCAGCCAGAAGCGGCGTTTCGCCGAGGGCCGGGGCCTGGAGACCTTCGGCTGGAGCAGCCGCTACACGACCTCGCACAACCTCTCGGGGTGGTTCTCCAGCGGCCATCACACCAAGGGCTACTGGGGCGAGCTGCGGCACTTCGCGCGGGCGGTCCTGGGGCAGGTGGAGCCCGTCGCGACCCTCGAGGACGGCGCGCGGGACATGCGCATCATCGAGGGGATCCTGCAGAGCCTCGAGACCGGCCGCTCCGTCGTCGTCGCCGATGTCCGGTAGCCGTTGCTCCAGCCGCAGACTCCTGGCGGAGGATGGGTCGCCATGCCCTCCGATCGACCGAACATCGTCCTGATCGTCTCCGACGACCACGGGCTGGACACCGGCCTGTACGGCAACGCCGCGATCCGAACGCCGCATCTCGACGAGCTGGCCGCCGACGGCGTGCGGTTCACGAATGGGTTCTGCACGACGGCCTCCTGCGCGGCGAGCCGTAGCGTCATCCTGACGGGGAAACACAACCACGCGAACGGGACCTACGGGCACACGCACGACTGTCACCACTTCGCCTGCTTCGAGGATACGGTCACGCTGCCCGGGCTGCTCAACGATGCGGGTTACCGCACGGCGCGCGTGGGGAAGATGCACTACGCGCCCGAGCCCCTGTTCCCCTTCCAGGAGGGCCACCCCCAGGGGCGTTTCGGCCGCGACGACGTGC
>VGFB01000105.1 GCA_016869015.1 Armatimonadota bacterium | reverse complement strand
GTCCTGGATGCCCTGGCGTTCTACAACGCTGCCGAGCTGAGTGACGCCGAACTGCCGGCAGACTTCGCGCCGGGCGAACTCGTGCCCCTCAACGGCATCGGCCTCAACGGCTGGGGATTCCCCTCCCTGGTGCGGGAGCCGTCGGCCCGGCCTGGGGTTCTGGCGGCCTTCGAGGACGCCGCGCCGTTGGGGTTCAGCCGCGCCGATGCCGAGGCAGCCGTGGTGGTCGCCGTCCGAGGGCTGCGCGGGGGCCGGGGCGTCCTGACCGGTGCGCTGGAGCCTTCGGGGCTGCGATTCCGGCAGGAAGTTGAGGCCCCGGCGGGCGGGCAGCTGCGCATCCCCGTTCCGGCGGCCTGTCTAGCGCCTGGGGACTACGTGCTGAGGCTCTGTCTGCGCTCGGGGGATGCGAGGGAGTGCGCCGAGCTGCCGCTGACGGTCGGCCCGTACCTGCAGCGCGAGCGCTTCCACACGTACTCGTGGAATGCGGGCGGGAGCAACGAGGCTCAGCTGGCCGGCCAGATCCGGCTCGCGAAGCTGGCGGGGGTCGATGTGCTGGACACGGCCTATCTCCCGGCGGCGACGGCCCTGAAAGAGGGCCTGTTCGTCTCCGCTCACTACGTCACCCTGTATCAGGGGGACGTGGCCGAGGGGTACGCGGCAGTTCCCCCGCACTTCGACATGGCGCAGGCGCAGTCCGAGGCCATCGGCGACATGGCTCGGCGGTATCGACACGTCCTGTGGTGCATCCCCAACAGCGAGTACGGGTCGGACCGGATGCTGCGCACCCCGGCCTACGAGGCCGCGATGCGGGAGGCTGCCGGGGTAGGCTTCGCCGATCTGGACCTGGACACGACGGACTACCCGATCCCGGGCAAGTCGCTGCCGCAGATCTCGCCGGGGATCTACTCCCACGGCCTGGGCGAGCTCGCCGCGCACCGCTTCGCTCGCCGACACGGGCTGGGGTGGTTCGAGCTGAACCGCCGGTCGATGGCGACCATGCGGGAGCGGGCGCCGTGGTTGACGATGTGGACGGACCCGGTGTTCTCCAACGAGCAGTTCGAGGGCTTCGACGCGGTCAGCTTCTGGCACTACGAGAACGACCCTCACCAGACCGTCGCGTGGACGCAGCGGGCCGAGTGCGCCCGCCGCCTCAACGACGCGCGCCAGGTCAGCCTTACCCTCAGCCAGTGGTACTCGGGGGTCACTGCGGACGGCGGATGGGGTCTGCGCAGCCCGGATCAGCATCGGTTCAACGGTTGGTTGGCGTTGACGCTTCCGGTTCACGCTCTCGGCTACTGGGAGCTTAGCGAGCTCGAGGCCAACCCCGACTGCGCCGCCGGCCTCCGCGAGTCCCTCACCCAGGTGGTCCAACCCTACGGCACGCTGCTCGGCGGGTCGACGATCCCGCCGGCGCGCGTCGCGCTCTACGTATCGACGACCGGCGAGTTCCTGAGCCGCGCCAATCGGCCGCACAACTTCTGGTTCCAGACGCACTACCTCAACGGCGTGCTCCCCGCACTGTTCGAGCGGTTCCGGGGCCGGCTTGACTGGATCGACGATGGCGATGTGCTCGCCGGGCGGCTCGACCGGTACGAGCTCGTGCTCTGCCCTCTGCTGATGGCGACTACCGACGAGCTGCTGGAGCGCCTGAAGGCGTACCAGATCGGCGGGGGCCGGCTGGCGGGCGATGAGCTGTGGGCCATCGAGGAGCTGAGGCCGGCGCTGACCTTCCCGGGCCGGTCCACCGAAGCGCTGGGCCTGCCCTACGCCAATGAGAGTCTCCCGGCCTGGCACCGGGCCAATCGCGAAGCCATCGTGCAGTGGCAGCCTGAGGAGATCCCGCCGCCGGCGGAGCTGCTCGACATCAGCGTCTCCGCGCCGGATGTCTTCGCGACGCTGCGCGAGGCCGGGGGCATGCGGTTCGCCGTCCTCGCCAACGGTCGATTCCGCAAGGGTGAGTTCTCCCGCCGCCACGGGTACGACCGGGACGACTACCTCGACGAGGGGGTCGGGCAGGAGGTGGAGGTGTTGGTGGAGGCGCCGGCGAGCTCGGCGGTCTACGACATCGTGAGCTCGCGTCGGCTGGAGCCCTCCGCCTGCACGCCGGTCGGCGACCGGCTGAAGTTGCGCGTGGCGCTTGGTCCGGCCGGCGGCGCGATCTTCGCCTTCCATCCGCGCCCCATCTCCCGCCTGCGCCTCGACGTCGCAGCCGGAGGCTCCGGGAGACCGGGCAACGTCGTGCCGGTGACCGTCACGGTACTCGATGATCGGGAAGCGCCGATCCCAGGGACGACGGCGGTGCGGCTGCGGGTGCGCGACGCCCGGGACGTCGAGCAGGACGTGTCGGGAGTCCATCCGGCCCCCGGAGGCGTGGCGCGGATCTCCTTCGGGATCCCGATCGATGCGCCGGCGGGCACATGGATCGTGGAGGCGGAGGACCTGACGAGCGGGCTCTCGGCGAGGGCCGAACTCGCGGTGGATCGGCGACCTGCCGCCCCCGGCGCGTAGGCTCAGTCGGTCTCGGGGCCGCCGATCTGGGCGACCAGGGTCGTGGCGGCGGTGGCAAAGGGGCTGAAGGTGACCACATCGAAGCGTAGGGCGCTGTTGATCCGGTCCGCGAGGCTCTTCTTGAAGACCCGGGCGTAGACCGTGGCCTCGGGGACCGCCTCCTTGGCCACGATGGCCCCCTCGATGTTCGCCAGGTCGTCCCGCGAGCAGAAGATGATGCAGCAGGCCTTCTCGATCCCGGCCTCGGTCAGGGTCGCGGCCTGAGTCATGTCTCCAATGATCACCGGGATCCCCTCGCGCCGCGTGCGCACAATGGCCGGCTGGTTCTCGTTGATGTCCACGCCGACGACCTTCCGGCCGGCGTCCGCCAGCCCGTAGCAGATGGCTTCCCCGAGTTGGCCCAGACCACACACGACCGTATGCCGCGAGTATGTGGCAGCGATCACCGCGTTCCACTCTCCTTGTCGCCGGCTCTTGTTCAGGAACAGCACGGTCGCTCCGACCAGCCCCTCTGCTGCCAGCACAAGTCCCACCATGGGCATGACGAAGATCAGAATCTCGAGGTACCACACGCGCGGGGGGTCAACCCCCTCGATGGTCATCATGTAGACGGAGCGGACCAGGCAATCGAGGAAGGAGGCTTCCGGCCAGGCTTCGGCCAGGAAGAGCAGCGCGCCGCACAACAGCAGGGCCAGCCCGATCGCGAGAGCGTTCGGACCGATGCGCCGCAGGAACAACCACAGGTCCAGCAAGTAGGCCTGGCGCAAGCCGCTACCCTCCTCCCGAGGGGTCAGCCCGTCCGGCGGGTCCTCCGGAGGGCGGCGCTTCGCCTCCTCCGGCGCGGACATAGGCGTCTTCCGCGCGTCGCAGCAACTCATCGCGTCCCAGGCTCGGGTCACTCCTCGCCGCGGCCTGAGCGGCCTTGAGGGCCGCCCCGAACGCCGGGCTCGGGGCGAGCCCGGCCGCCCGCAGATCGTCGCCCGTGATGGACGGGGCCTCACCTGACGCCGCCGCGGCTGCCCGCAGGGCTGCGGCCGCCGCCAGAACCTCGTCAACGAACGCGCGCGCCGCCGCCGGGTCGGACGGCTCTCGCGGGTCGGCGAACAGGTCGGCCCAGAAGAGCACGAGGAGGTCGATCAACTCATCACCGGCGTCCGTGACGAGACTGCGGAGGGCTTTCGCGGACGCCGGCATCGCGCCGAAGAGCGCCAGCGGACGCAGGTGCAAACTGATGAGCCGCTCAATGTGGGCGACCTGCCTTGACGGTACTCCCCGACGGCCGGCCGACTCGGCCCACATCTCGGCCCCCACCCGCTCGTGCTCGTGGTACGTCGGGGCTTCGGCCTCGCCGCCGCGAGTTCGGGCCTTCCCGATGTCATGGAACAGCGCCGCGATGCGGAGCAACTGCAAGCGACTCAGGGCGGGCCACGAGCCGCGTCCGGGCAGTTGCTGATCCAGGTGCGCGATGAGCCCTGCGCTCTCCGCGCCCGACCCCTCGCGGAGCCGTCCCAGCGCGTCCGGGACACCCTCGAGCACCCGCAGCGAGTGCTCAAGCACGTCCGCCGTATGGTGGCGCCCACCCGGCAGGCGGCGCAACGCAGCCAACTCCGGCAGGTAGCGGCCCACGGCCGTCCATCGCCGCCGCAAGCCCGCGCCCGGCTGCAGACCGCAGGCCGGGTAACGAACCAGCGCCGCCCACGGGTCCTCGCTCACGCGGTCCACCCACCTGGTCCGTCGACGACCCGCCACCCAGGCCGGGTGTGCGGACAGGCGCCCGCGGCGCTCCCGCACCAGCCCCCGGTCGATCAGTCGCTGAAGCGGGCTCTCATCCGTCAGGTTCGGCTGCGGGTCATCGGGCGCAGGAGCGCGCAGCCCCAGCACCCCGCGAACCTCATCCCGCGACAGCACGCCATCCAGCAGGCCGATCAGACTCAGCAGTTCGGGCCCGGCCGTCTCGCCCAGCGTCCTCGCGTTGAAGCCACCGGCGAAGGTGTCCGCCAGCTCCTCGGCGATGAGTCGCAGAGCGTGCCGAGACTCCCAGCGTGCCGCCAGGCACGACTCCACCATCGGTATGGCGCAGGCCTCGCCGCCATGGTCCGCCCACACCCGCACCGCCCGCCGTAGCGTTGTCTCGTCCCGTCCGCGCGCCGCCCCACGGACAATCCGCTCGGCGTCGGCGCGGCTCACGGCCGGAGCCGCCAGCGCCTTGACCGGCAGGCCGCCGACCCGAGGGTGCTCGTAGCTCAGGCCCGGGACCTTCGTGCTGATCAGGAGGACCCGGCTGGTGGCCGATCGGCAGTGCCACGGCCGGTCTGCGTCCGGGCGGCACGTCGGCCCCTCGGCGCACGTCAGGCACGGGAACAGGTGGAGCACCTGCTTGAAGAACGGCCGCGCCGCCGTGGTGAGCCGGTTGAACTCGTCGATGACCGCCACGAGGCCCCCGTCGGTTCCGGCGAGGCTCCCTCGATGCAGCAGCCGCAGGGCCGCCGCCTCATGGCGCGTCGTGACGCGCTCGTCGCGGATGAGGGCGGAGAGGGAGAAGTCGCCCCGGAGGGCCAGGAAGTCTGCCAGTGACCGCACCAGGGCCGCCGACTGCTCGTTGCCATCGGCGACGGTGTGCCACAGGACGTGAGACTCGTCGGGAACCGACGCCAGGGCCGCCGCGCGCGCCAGCAGCGTCTTGCCGCGCCCGACCGGCCCGTAGATGAGAAGCTGCTTGTGCCGGTCCACAGCCGCCGCGAGACGCTCGGCGTCCTGCGTGCGAGGGTGCTCCGTCCGTCGGCCGCGTTGCTCGGGAAGACTCGGCAGCCGGCCCATGGCGCGCAGCGAGGGGACACGCTGCAAGTCCACCCGCCCCGCCTCTCCGCCGAACATCCGGACGTCCCATGCCCCGTCGGGCAAGGCGAAGGCGGGGATGGGTCGGTCCCTCAGCCGGCAGGTCGGGCGGTTCACGCACACCGCGCAGTACAAGTACTCGCCACCCGCCGGCGGAGCCTTGAGCGCCGGACGAACAGCGTCCAGCTCGCGCTCGATGTACCGGCGCGCCACGAGGTAATGGACCGTGCGGCGGTCCCCGTCGCCCGCGGCCTGATCCACATGCCACTCCCTCAGGTTCTTGTGCCCCGGATCCAGCTTCAGCCACTCGGCTGCCGTTTGCAGGGGCGCGCGCTGGTAGTCCGCCACGAGCGCCATGATCCGCTCGAAACGCTCCAGCGTGTCGTCGCCGGGCGCCACGGGCAGGTCCGACGGCCTCACCAGCAGACGGCACATGTCGAGGATCTCATCCGGGTCGGCGGGCTTGATGAGGACGGAGATCCGCCGCTCGGCCGGCTGGGCGAGGATGAGTGTGCGCTCGATCAGGAGGTTGCGGATGAAGTGGAAGAGCGAGCCCTCGAAGAACCCCCGCTCAACGTCCGCCCGCCGAGCGGACGGCGTGCCGGGCTGGCAGTCGGCCAACAGGCGCTCCGAACGAGCCGCGTGCGACAGGTTGCGGTCGGCGTGGCGGAAGACGGCCTCGATGCTCCCGTTCCGGTTGGCCTGGTAGTCACAGCCGTCCAGCAGCTTGAGCAGCGTGGCGAGCAGGAAGGGGCACACAGCCGGCGACGCGTGCTCGAGACCGAAGCAGTTGATGCCCGCCGCCTGAGCGTCCCGGACTTCGTGTTCGAGACTCGCCTGATCCGGGAAGTGGGGCGCGTCCGGCTCGGGTGGGTGAGGCGGCGCCGACTCGCGCTGTTCCTCGAGGCGCTTCAGCCGCTCCACCTCCGACAGCGGGGCGCTGCCCTGGTGATACGAGCAGAGCAGCGCGACCAGGTGCCTCTCGGCCGGAGAGAGGGTGGGCAGGATGAACGGCCCCTCGCGCATGAGCGTCTGGCGGGAGAGGCGACCGTGGAGCTCGCGGATCTTCAGCGGCTCCGCGTAGTAGTGGTCGAAGGTGGTGTACATCCCCACATCGTGCAGGTAGGCCGCCGCCAGCAGAACCACCAGCTCGGTGTCGGTAAGGAAGGGCGCAACGCCCGCGCCGGCGCGGGAGAAGGGCAGGGCCAGGTCGGTGACGAGAGCCGCCACGTTCTCTGCGTGCGACGGCCCGTGACTGGTCATCTCCGCATAGCGGTTGAAGCGGTCCTCCCGCACCACGTAGTTGCGCCACGAGTCCACCAGCGCGGGCAGCGCGTACTCGTCGCGGAACGCCCGCCGATCCTCGCTTTTCTCGCACAGGTACTGGATCGCCTCGTCGCTGGGGTGCCTCACAAGCGTTCCTCCGTTGGTCCGGCGTGGCGCGCTGCCCCACCTGGGGCCCGGCTCACCCGGGCGGGAGCGTGAACCAGAAGGTGCTGCCGACATCGACCTCGCTGTCGACCCCGATCTCCCCGCCCTGCGCCTCAATCGCCAGCTTGCAGAAGTACAGCCCAAGGCCCGTGGAGGCCTTCTTCATCCCCGGTTCGGCCTGCGCGAACTTCCCGAAGATGCGCCCGAGGAACTCCGGCGGGATGCCGACCCCCGTGTCGCGGACCCAGACCCTCACCCGCTCACCTTCCGCTCGGGCCCCGACGGCGATCTCGCCTGCATGCCCCAGCGTAGGGAGCAGGTCCTCCCGAGGGAGAGTGTACTTGGTGGCGTTGTGGATGAGGTTCACCAGCACGCGGCGCACCGATGCCTCATCGGCTCGCGCGGCGACGTCCTCGCTGTCCGACGCCTCCCGGAGGATCACGCCCCGTTTCGCCGCCGGCCCGAACCACGACACGAGCTCGCGGATCATCGGCCGGAGCCGCACGGTTGTCGGCTCGGCGTACAGGTGTCCGGCCTCCAGCTTCTGCGCGTCCAAGATCGTCGAGGCCAGCTCCAGCAGCAGCCGGCACTGGTCGGAGGCCGATTGCAGCGAATGCACCACGGGTGAGCCCGCCGCCGCTCCGAGCGCCTGGTCGAGCCGCATGCCCAGGACCGAGACCAGCGAGCGGAGGTCGTGAACGATCGTGCCCGCCAGCGCCTCCCGCAGGGCCTCCTCCTCGGCCAGTTGCTGGTTGAGCTGCTTGACCCGTAGCAGCGTCCGCAGCCACGTCTCCGTACCGACCCGCTCACACGCCTCTCGGAACCGCTCGGCCATCCTCTCGGCAGCCAGCCCCTGCGCGCCGTCCATCGCCTCGACCAGGTAGGGCGCCGCCTCCTCGGGCCGCCCTTGCCGAACGAGCGCCATCGCGCACTCGAACTGCGCCAGCGCCGCCTTCGCCGGGTCGTTGGCAGCCAGGAAGCTGCGAATCGCCACGCCGAAGGCCTCTCGCGCCGCCGCGTAGTTCTCCCGCGCGGCCTCGATCATGCCCAACTGCATCTCCAAAGCCGCCGACACCGAGGCCCGCGGCGCGACCGCCAGTCGCTCCCGCGCCTGTCGGTGCAGGCTCAGGGCCTCCCCGGGGCTGCCCTCGGCCAGCGCCAGCGCCGCCCCCGCGTGCAGCACGCGGCCTTGCCCGACGTCGTCCCCGATCAACACCGGTCGCGTCTGCGCCTCGGCGAGGCACTGCTCGGCGCGCGGGAGCAGTCCCTGCCCGGTCGCCGCCTCGGCGAGGTTCAGGAGCGCCGTGAGCTCTCCGGCCTCATCGCCGAGCTCCCGGCTCATGCGCAGGTCTTCCTCCAGGAAGTCGATCGCGCGCTCCCATTCCTCGAGCTGGGTGTGAAAGCGGCCGAGGTTGCCGGTCGTCACCGCGACACCGTACCGGTCGCCGTGGATCGTCTTGCCCACCAGACTCCGTTGGAAGCGGAAGTTGGCCTCGGCATGGTTCCCCAGGTCCAGGTACGCCATCCCCAGCGTGTCCTCGACCCGCGCCGCACCCACCGGATCGCCGGCCAGCGTGTGGCCCTCCAGCGCCGCCTGCAACTCGGTGATCGCCGCTTCCGGGCGCCCCGACCGCCGGTGCATCAACCCCACGACATGCCCCAGGTCCGCCGCGACCGCGGGCAGGCGCAGCGGCGCCACCCTCGCCGCGAGCTCCGCCGCGTGAGCCGGCGCGGTCTCGTAGTCGCCCGGCTCGCCGCACGCCGCCAGCCGCGCGACCCCGGCGAGACACCGCAGGTGCTCCCCCGCCCGCGGATCGGCCATCCCCTTGGCGGCCTCCCGCGCCTCATCCAGCGCCTCGCAGGCCCCCCGCACGTTCACCGACCGCTGCCGCAACCGGCTCTCGAACAGCAGGTGGTACGCCCTCGCCAGCGCGCTCAGCGCCTCCGCCTCCGCCGCCTCCAGCCGCCCTTCCTTCAGCAGCGCCCGCCACCGGCGAACCGCCCCTACCGGCGTCAGCGGCTTCGCGCCCACGCGCTCCAACCCATACCGAATCCACCGCAGCGCCCGATCCCGCCCCGCAAGCCCCTCGGCCTCGACGTACTCCCGAAACCAG
>VGFB01000104.1 GCA_016869015.1 Armatimonadota bacterium | reverse complement strand
GATGTCCCCTCAAGCCCCGAGGCGATGCAGAAGGCGATGCAGCAAGGGGGTATGGAGCATGGGGCGATGCAGAAGCAAGGCGGGGGCGAAGGCATGATGGCCGCTCCGGGCTCCCAGATGCCCGTCGGTGATGGAGGCGGAACTGGGAGTCCGCCAGCGGCGTCCGGTGACACCGAGGCCGTAGAGGAGAAGTCCACAGAGTAAGGGCCTCTCCCGACTCGGACCGCTAGGTAGCGGCGAGCCGCCCGCAGACGCCGCGTCCCCTCGCCGACGCGGCGTCTGCGCTTTCTGGAGGCACGTTCCAGGACGCGCTCGAAGGAGGGGCGGCCAACTGCCCCGAAATACTCCTCTCCTGTCCCCCGAGACCGTCGCGCTTGTGGAGGACCCCCATGGGCCGCGTGTGGGCCGCCTTGCTGCTGCTGCCGGCACTGCCGGCTACCGTCCATGCTCAGGGCCTTGACCGCCCGTGGATCGCGGACACGTACTTCTACTGGTACACGTGGGACTACCAGCAGGAGTTCGGGGGCTGGGTGGGGGGCGTGTGGAACACGCCGCTGGAGGGGTACTACGACTCGCCCTCGTATGCAGACAACCTGCGGTCGCTGCGGACGGCGTCCGAGTGGGGCATCACCGACCACTTCATGGACTACTGGGGCCCGGGCTGGAAGGGAGCCGACGGCGAGCCGCGCGAGGCGACGGTGATGCGCGCCGCCGAGGAGCTGCAGCGGCGCGGCTACAACATCCACATGGGCTTCTACCAGGACGGCGAAGACTTCGACATGGCCGACTTCGCTCGCAACCTGGACCCGGGCCGCAGCTTCCGCTTCATCGTCGAGAACTGGGGTGACTCGCCCGTCCTGCCTCGCGTGAACCGCCAGCCGGTGCATCTGATCTACAGCCGGAACGGGGCGCCGAAGCCCACCCAGGACCACGCGGGCTTCCGCGAGTGGCTGCGCGGGCGCTACCGCGCCCTCGATGCGCTGAACGCGGCCTGGGGCACGTCGCTGGCGTCGTGGGAGGACGCGCAGCTCGACTTCAGCGCCGGGCCGCGCCGGGCCGATTCGATCCGCTTCGCAACCGAGGACTGGAAGGCCCAGTGGGAAGCGACGATGCAGCGCGCCCGGGAGGAGCTGCGCAAGCCCGCGCCGCGAGTGAGCTTCGATGTTGCGTACCAGCCGTACCTGAACTGGGGCTTCAGCGCGCTGCCGGCCTCAACCGCCGGGCCGCACTCCTATGCGGGCATCTTCGGCGTGCCGCACGACCAGGATACCGAGCGGTTCATCAACGCCGCGGTGGCGAAGGCCTACGGCACGGTCTTCTTCGACCATTTCAAGAACTTCTACCACGACATCGAGATCCGAACGCCGGGGGGGATGTACTCGCCCGAGTTCATGGCTTTCGACCGCTTCTGGGCGGGGGCGCTGGCGCGGCGGTCCGAAGCCATGCTGCACCTCTCCTGGAACGAGTGGTGGGAAGGCTCGAACCTTGAGCCCTGCTGGGAGTTCGGCAAGACCTACTGCGAGAAGAACCTGCTCTGGTCGTCGGTGATGCAGCAGTGCTTCGACAGCCTGCACAACTGGAACCGGGGCGCGAAGGTCGCGGTGCTGCTGAACGACTGGTTGTGGCTGACCGGCAGCCGCAACACGGCGGACGTGTACGGGTGCGTGGAGGGGTTGCGGCGGTCGAACGTGACCTTCGACCTGCTGCCTGACGACTTCGTGACCCGCGATCGGCTGGCGAACATCGAGACGGTCATCGCTCCCACCGGCGCCGCGGGGTTGGGACAGAATGCCGAGGGCGAGCCGATCGCCGACGTGCTGCGGGAGTGGGTGTCGCAGCGCCGCCCGCCCGGCCGCGGCCCGACCCGCCGCCTGCTGATCTCGCGCATGCCCGAGTACCTTGACTGGCTGGGCATCCCGCGCGCCGAGGCCAAGGCCGGGCGCGGACCCGGGCCGACGATGAACGTCTTCGTGGACATCGGCGCCGAGGGGGACGAGCGCTTCCTGTTGTCGGGGATGACCTTCCGTGAGGACTGGGGTAAGCTGCCGGAGGGGTCGTTCGGCGCCGTGGAGGGCGAGCAGACCCGACGCTGGACGCCGGGCGTGGGGCTCACCACGACCTTCGCGCTGCCCTTCTCGCCCCATCGCGACCACGTGCTGCGCTTCGAGGGCGTGGGCGTTCGGGGAGAACCGCCTGAGGTGATGGTGGACGCCGAGACCGCGGGCTCGCTGGACATGCCGGTCGGTCCGCACGAGTATGAACTCCGCATTCCGGCGGCGGTCGTGGGCGATCGGCGCATCGCCGAGGTGCGTTTCGTCTACGACCGGGCGAACGTCCCGAAGGAGATCGACCCCGAGCGCTATCCGACCGAGAGCCGCGTGTGCAACCTGGCCCTGGACTGGCTGCAGCTCAGTACGGAAGACGTTCCCGCCCACACGCGTGAGCAGAACTACGCATTCCCCAAGGAACAGGTGCGCTACGATGACAGCGCCCCGGGGGAGCTGCGGTTGAAGTCGCTGCGGGCGGACTGGACCCCACGCGACACCCTCGCGCCCCTCCCGCGTCTGGTGCGTAGTCGCCATGCCTCCGACGACACACCGCGTGACATCGAGGCGCAAGTGGGTGACGGGGCGGTCTGGTACTGCAACGGTCTGCTGGGCGCGGCGGGCGGCTACCCGGTTCGGCGGCTGGTGACCGACTGGGCCGCGCACGAGCCGGAGTGGACTCTCACGGGGGAGGATATGAAGGGAGCTCTCCTTAGCGCCGGAGGGAACACGCGCGTCGCGGTGGTGTACAACTTCGACCCCGCGCACCGCCGTAAGGTCACGCTCCGGGTGCCGATGACCGATCGCTCCCTGGTGGAAGTGATGGCGCTCTCCATCGACGGGCAGGCCCTCAAGCCGGTCGTCGCCGAGGTAGCTGCGGCCGACGGTGTCGTGACGATCACCGACGAACTCACCTACTACGCGGCCTACGCCATCTCGTGCGGCCCCGTCGAGGCCGACATCCCCGAGCTCACGATCACTCCGGGTTCGACGCTGCAGCTCAACGTGCGGCTGGACAACAACGAACCCCGCCCGTCGACAGTGACGCTCCGGCTGATCTCGCCGACGCCCACGCTTTCGGCGCCGCCCGTGGGGACGGACCTCACCGACTATGAGGACAAGGACCTCCCCTTCGAGATCACCTGCGCTCCCGAAGCTGATTGGGGAGAGAAGACGGTCATCTTCGACTTGGTCACCGGCGGACAGCACGTGTACCTGTGGCGGAAGGTGCGAGTCGTGCGCCGCCCCGAGCCCGAGATCACGTCCACGCTGATCGACCGGGCGCGGCCGCAGCTGGCCGTCCACAACGCCGAGCATCCCCTCACCGCGTCCGGAACCGCCGAGCGGGTCACGGTCACCGTCGAGGGCCGGAAGATGCGCCTCGGGGACCTCCGCAGCGGCCAAACAGCGGTCGGCGACCTGGAGCTCCCGTCCCCGGGGGATCGCCCGGAGCTGCTGCTGCGCCTGGCGGAGGTGGCCTGGCAGGCGGGGGACCAAGCGGAGGAGAGCGTCCAGCCGGTTGGCATCGCCTCTTACCCGAAGAGGTATGCACCCGCGCCGGGCGCCATTGCCCCGGTGCTGGTGTTCAACGGGTCGGCCCGTCCGCTCGAGGACCGCGTGGTCGCTGTGCCGCTTCGCGAGCTGAGACCCTACGCACGTCAGGTCGGCCTGCGGCTTCATGTCCGCGATGAGTCCGGCGCGCCGGTCACCTCGCAGCAGAGCGCCGACGGCGCCGAGCTGCTCTTTCCGGTGAGTGTGGTCCCCCGCGCAGCCCGGACGTACTACGCGTGCGTCGGCGAGGGGCCCCCGGTGCCCACGGAACTCGCGATCACCCCTGAAGCCGTCGGGAGCGGGCATGGCCGCATCACCGTCGGCAACCGGACTCTGGAGATCGTGCTGGACGAGCAAGCCGGGGGGGTCGCAACGTCGCTGCGGTCCCTCGCCACCAACCACGACTACGGAGCCGGGAGCTTCGGCGCGGCCTACGGGACGTGGAACCGAGCGACCCTCGATCAGCCGACCATGGGTGGCGAGGCGCTCTTCGCGGGCACGGAGCGTCAGGCCCAGACCGGTACACCCGCGCGGCTGACCCTGGTCGAGACCGGGCCGCTGCGGGCGGTGGTGCGGGCCGAGTGGCGGGACCACGCCATCGCTGCGATCCAGGAGTACACGGTGAACTCCGGATCGCCGTGGGTTCGCATCGCGTCGACGGTCGCCCCGCTCCGCGCGCTGGCGCCAAACGAGGAGTTGACCGTCCTCGACGGTCGACTGAAGCGCGCCGGCCTCACCAAGATCTTCCCGAACTTCGTCGGCATCGACACCGAGTTCGGGAAGGAACACCTTCACCACGGTTACCGGATGACCCACTTCGTGCCCGAGTACTTCACCTGCATGAGGCCAGGGGACTTTCCCGAGAGCGTCTCCTTCGTGCTGCTGGAGCACAGCGGGGTCGACGCGATCCGTCAGGGCTTCTGGCCCGCCGAGCGCGGCAAGGCCGGGCCGTGCGAGCTGGCCTGGGTCGAGCTGCTCTCCCACGGCGACGCCGGCGCCTCGTCCCTCGTCGATGTGCTGATCCACCCGGGCCATCAGCCCATCGCCGCCGCGCACCTGAACGAACAGCAGCACGGCCCCTTGGTCCTCGTGCCCAAGGGGTTTGTCTTCGAGGAGGCGACGCCTTAGATCCGCCCCATGGCAGCTCAGGGCGTGTCCGGGCAGGTGTCAGTGCTGGGCTGGGAGCAACTTGCGCGCCAGGCGTGCAGGTCCAATACGGGACCAGCCCGTAGGATGGCGAGGCGCTGAGCTGCCGTCTTCGCTATCCGGGGTTTGTCGGTCGACCCCACCCGGCGGAAGATCAGGTTGCCTGCACGGAAGTCGAGGACGCGAAGCTTGCGCTGTAGCCGGTCGGCCGAGTACTGGCTGAAGTCCAGAAGATAGACCTCATGCCGCGTGCCTGGGTGATGCCTGTCAGAGATGCCGCGGTCCAACAGGTGTACGAAGCGCATGTCCATCAAGCGCTGCAGCAGGTCGTAGCTGTCCTTGGCTGTGTCGGCCGCGTGGCGGTCAACCCGCAGGAAGTTGATGCGTCGCTCCACGGGCACCCGAAGGCAGACGCCGTTAACATGCGCCAGGAGTTCCATCAACGGGGTGGTATCCGTCCCCCCAGCAGCGGCATCCTCGGCCAGTTCCTGCTCCTTGAGGGCAGCGGCCTTGCCAGCGGCCCGGTTGACATCCTCAACGCCGACCTTCTTGCGCTTGCCCCCGCGGATACGCGATTCCTCGACGGCACCGACGAACAGGGAGAGGAAGTCGCGGGGGACGCCCCCGCTGCTCATGGTCAACCTGTCCACTGCCCAGTCGTACGCGACCTGCTCTATGCGGTCTATGCCGCAGCGAGCCGCGGCCGCGGCGAGTATGTCGGCGAGGAAGCCCCGGGCGCGGGCGGGGTTCTCAAGAGTGACATCGAGGTTGATCTCTGCTGCATCGTGCCCTAGACGGAGGCCGCGAAGGTCGTTGAAGGCGTAGCATCGCGTCTGGTGGCGGATCGTGGCGATCTTGAGCCACACGTCACGGTCCCTTACGCACCGGTGCAGAGCGTCCAAGAAGAGAGGCTGTGTGTCCAGCGGTACGTAGTAGAGGTCGTCGAGGAAGACGTACAACCGGGCCTGCAACTCGGCGCCCACGACGCGCAAGGCTTCGTTCGCATCTGCAATGAGCCCTCGGAGGGCGTCCGCGCGACGGGAGGCCGGGGCGGGTTGCCTGACTGCGCTCAACAGGCGAGCCAGGCGCTCAACGGCCAATGACTTCCCGCGCGTCCGCGCTACCCACATGAGGCAGTTCTCGGCCACGCGCTCGATGACCTTTAGTACGAGGTCTGGGTACGGCATGTCGCGGTATGTGTTCATGTTGAGCCACAGCGTGTGGTGGCCCAGGCTCTCGACACGCGCCTTCGCCTCGAGGAGCAAGGCCGTCTTACCGACGCCTCGTCTCCCAAACACGACGTGGTGGCGCGGTGTGGTGGCAACGTCCAGGTTGTGCAGGCCCCCTGAGACATACGCCATGCTCGGCATCGTCTCGCTCGTTCGCTCATGAGCCGCCAGTAGCCCCACGAGCTGGCTCACCCGGGCGTCCTCTACGCTGGCGGCTCCCCGCAACAGAGGCGACTGCTCGCGTGTCTCCTGCCGGACGACCACGAACCCAGGGAAGCCCGCCTCACGGAGTTCACCGTCGACAGCATTCGCCAGCCTGGTGGCACCCTCGCCGACCTCTGGGACGTGGACGACGATGATGGCCTCGCCTGGGAACTCCCTGCATTCTGCACGGACATCAGGGATGTGCAGTTCCGCAGCGAACACGCTCTGGGCGTATTCGATGGCCTGCCCGACGGAGGGATCACGCGGCAGAGCGGCAACGTGGCTTGCGCTCATGGTGCTGTCCACCCTCTCGCGACCAGATAGGCTTCGACCCCATCGATGAACTCGCGGGCCGTCTGCACGACTTTGGATGCTTCGGCCTTGGTGCAGCCCTGCTTAGGGTACGGGGAGTAGTCGCATTCGTTTCGCTGCTCGCGTGCATCCTTGATGCGGTTTCGCCACGTGTCCACTTGAGGAAGGTCGTCAGGGAGTTTCGATACCACGTCGGCGTGTTGGTCGAAATCCCCGCGCCGGAAGTGGAATATGCAGGCTCGGGCCGCATGGTACAGCGAGTAGTAGGCCCGTGACGTGGCCCCGCGCACTTCCGGTGGTCGTAGTCTCAGGAGGCGCTCGGCGCTCATCAGGTGTGTCTTCGACAGGGCAAGGCGATCTGCGACTACGGCGTCGGCAAGCTCTGTCACCCCTGCGCCGACGGGGGCGATGTGGTCCAGTGCCAGTGCCACAAACTTGAACTGCGGCTGGGTCGCCTTCGTGACCTCAGCCAGAACACTCTCAGGGGTGGTTTGGAGCATCCAGCCACCTCCAGGCCATAGAGCAGGATGAGCAATCGCAGGGCCGCCCGTCAGGAACTCCATCCCCCGCGCATGGCTCCACCATTGTAGCACAGGTCGTGCAGTTCGCCCATACCCCAGACGTGACCATTGGCGACTCTTGGCCCAACATGACCCTTGGCACACGGACCACGCTGTGGGCGCTCCATCCTCTCACGATCGCCCAGCCACAGGGAGGTGTGTGTTGCGTTGTAGGCGCATTGCTGCCATGGACTGAGCGATGGCGCAGCGCCCCGCCAGAGACTTGCGGGAGGAGAACATGAAGCTGTACATCATGACCGACCTGGAGGGCGTGGCGGGGGTGCTGAACTCCGACGACTACGGCTCACCGGAGTCGCGGTACTACGAGGTGGCGCGGTCGCTGACCACGCAGGAGACGAATGCGGCGGTCGAAGGCGCGCTCATCGCGGGCGCGACGGAGGTCCTGGTGGTGGACGGTCACGGCCACGGCGCCATCAACCCCGGCGAGCTGCACCCGGCGGCGGAGCTCTTCGCCGGGCGGCCGATGGGGTACCCCTTCCTGTGTGACGCGACGTTCGACGCCGCGATGGTCGTCGGGCAGCACGCGAAGTCGAACACCGACGGCGGGCACCTCTCGCACACGGGGTCTTTCACGATCGAGGAGCTGTCGATCAACGGGGTGTCGGTGGGCGAGCTGGGCTGCAACATGCTGTTCTGCGGGTACTACGGCGTGCCGACGGTGATGGTGAGCGGGGACATCGCGTGCTGCGAGGAGGCGCAGGCCCTGGTGCCCGGCATCGCGACGGCCGCCGTGAAGCGCGGGATCAAGCGCGGCCCGGCCGCCGGCCTCACCGGACAACAGAACAAGCTCTACAACGGCGCCGCCGTTCATCTTTGCCCCGCCCGCGCCCGCGACCTGATCCGCGCCGCCGCCGAGGCTGGCCTCCGGCGCCTCCGCGACATCCCGCCCTTCCGCCTCGACCCGCCCTTCGAGTTGATCAGCGTCCTCCGCCGCACGGAGACCGAACCGCAGAAGACCGCGCGCGTCACCGGCGACGACCTGATCGAGCTGCTGAACATGCCGACGGCGTACGAGTGAACGCCCTCGTCGCGCTTCTGGTTACCGCGAGTCCTGCCGTGAACGGGCAGGCCGTCCCGCTGGCCCTCGCCGCCGCCGGCATTGGTATCTCTAAGCGCATCCCGGTCGTGGGCGAGACGGTCACGCTGCTCGTGCCGGTCCTGGCCGATCAGGACTGGCGGGGCACCGTGCACCTCCGGGCGTCGGCGGCGCGGGACGGAGGTGGGGCGGCTGAGGTCGCCTCGCGTGAGGTGGGCGTCGAGGTTGGGCCGGACAAGCCGCGTGACATCGAGGTCACCTGGCAGCCGAGAGAGACGGGCTTCTACACGCTGACCTTCGAGCTGACCGCACCCGACGCGCAGCCTCGACGCGCCGAGTTCGGCCCGGTGGCTGTGGTTGCTCAGCAACCTGTACTTCGCCTGGTTCGGCGCGCCCCAGGCGTTCCGGTGGTGCAACGTGCCGACGACCGTGAGGCCGGGCGAGGAGGCCTGGTGGCTGCAGCGCGGCGGCAGCTACGCCTTGCAGCCGGGCGTCGGGGGCGTCATCGCGCGGGGCGAGTTGCGGGACGCTACCGAGTACCGTGACCTGCTCTTTGGGTACCTCGCCGGCCTGCCGACGGAGCGCAACGCGACGCAGGCCGGGTGGCTCGACTTCTCCTGGCGAACGGCCGAGTCGGCGGGCTTGGGCCTCGCCCTCGCCGAGCGCTGGCGCGACGCCGCGTTCGGGTCCTACGACGTAACCCGCCTGTACGATGGCGCGGACTGGCTGGAGATCACCTACGTGTGGGGGGCCGAGACCACGCTCGCGCGCGAGCAGGTGTGCCGCT
>VGFB01000103.1 GCA_016869015.1 Armatimonadota bacterium | reverse complement strand
CTACGACATCGCCGAGGTGTGGTTGGACGACCGCGGGAGGCCGAAGCAGATCGAGATCCTCGAGGGCGCCTTTGGTGAGCCGCGGCGACGGCGGTGACGGAGGCTCGGTCTGGCCCGCGCCGCGAAGCCTCATGCTCAATGCTCGATACTCAGTGCTCAGTGCTAAGGAGTCTCCCATGTCACAGCCCATCATCGGCATCGTATCGGTCACCGACCCGCGTCCGACGGCGTTGGCGCGGGAGCGGGAGGAGTACTACGAGGCCCAGCATAACGCCCTGAAGGCCCGGCTCGAGGCCGAGGGGATGAAGGTCATCGACCCGGGAGCCGAGATGCGGCCGGGCTGGACCGACATCTTCGGGATGCGCACGCTCGGGGAGATCCGCCACTGCGCCTCGCGGCTGAAGGCCGAGGGAGCCGAGGCGCTGTTCGTCGGCGTGTGGCACTGGACCGAGCCCGGGCTGACGACGCCGCTGGTCCTGGAGACCGGCGTGCCGACGTGCCTGTTCATCGAGCGGAACACCGGCTGGGCGGGCTACTGCGAGGTGGCCCTGCGGCACGAGCGCATTCGGGGCGACTACGACGAGGCAGTGGCCTGGGCGCGGGGCGCGTCGGCGTACAGCCGGCTGCGGAAGCAGCAGGTGATGCTCTGGGGCGCGAGCTACTCGCTCACCATGGAGCATCTGCGCGACGACCCGCCGCATCTGAAGTGCCTGGTCATCGGGGACATCCTCGAGGAGGGGCAGTACTACCTCATCAAGCGCGCCGAGCGGATGCTTGCCCAGAGCGACCCGAGGATCGACCGGTTCGTGGCGTGGCTGAAGGACAACGGCTGCCGGATCGCCTTCGATGACCCCGCGGGGGAGCGCGTCATGCTCACGCCCGACATCCTCCGCCGGCAGGCCGCGCTGTACCTCGCTGCGCGGCAGCGCCTGGCCGAGCTGCCGGATTACGACATCATCGGCGTCTCGATCAAGTGCCAGAACGAGCTGAGCGAGGACTGGGGCTGCACCGGCTGCTTCCTGCCGGCCTTCCTGCCCTTCCCGGAGGACTCGGAGGGGCCGCAGAGGGTCATCTCGACCACCTGCGAGGGCGACCTGAAGACGCTGCTCACGGCCTGCCTCTTCAACGCGGTGCGGCCCGGCGTGCCCTCGCTGTTCGGCGACTTCAAGCACGCCGGGGATGAGTACTTCCTCATCTCCAACTGCGGCGCGGCGTCGATCTACTACGCGGGCAACTCTACCGATCCCGCCCGCGTCCTCCCGAATGTGCGCATCGAGGGCCAGTGCCACTGCGCGAGTGGGGGCGCGGTGGGCTGGGACGGCGTGCCGGGAGCGTACACCGTCGGGCGGCTGGTGCGCATCAAGGGCGACTACTTCATGCAGCTGGGCGTGGCGGACGCGCGCGAGGTGACCGACGAGGTGAAGGCCAACGCGATCTTCGGCAACATGTGGCCGCATCACGCCTTGAGCATGGAGACGCCCTCGGACCGGCTGGTCAAGGTGCTTGGGGGGAATCACTTCGCCGGGACGGTGGGAGACGTGACGGCGGAGGTCGCCTTTGCCTGCCGGCAGGCGGGCATCCCGGTTGTCCGTCTTGACAATCCCGCCGAAGTCGATGCATTCTACGAGAGGATCGCACTCATGTGAGCGCGCCGCACGCGGCGGGGGGCCTCCTTCCCCCCTCCACGCCGTCGGCGGCGGGCCGGCCATCCCGGGAGGCAGTCCATGAAGCTTGCGCTGGCGTGCGCCTTGCTGGTTGCTCTGCTGCTGCTCCTGTTCGCGACCGCGTTGCTGTCGGGCTGCGGCGGCGGCGGCGTCGCGAACCTCAACGACCCCGGCCAGGACGGCAACCCGCCCCTGCCGGGCACGGGGCCCGCGCCGCCGGGCGACGGCGGTGGTCCGGGGAACCCTCCCCCGGTGAACCCGCCGAACCCGCCCAATCCCCCTCCGCCTCCGGGCGGCGGCGGCGACCCCGGCGGCCCGCCCGACCCGCCGATCATCTGATCGTCGGGCCATCCCCTACGTCCTACGGCCGGCGCTCCAGGAGGCACTCCTGGGGCGCCGGTTGCGTTCCTGCACGGGGCGGCGGCCTGCCGGGCGCCGATGGTCCCATAAGAACGCCGAACCCCCCTCTCCGGCCGTCCCTTGACGCGCGCCGGTGCGACGGGCTACACTCTGCGGGGTAGAGGTATGTCGCGGCGGCGCCGGAAGGGCGCCGTTGTTCGTATCGGCAGGAGGGCCGTCATGTCGGACGTTCCCGAGCAAGTGGCCGTGCGGATGACGAAGCTCGCGCGGTTGCAGGAGGAAGGGCGCGACCCGTTCCGCCACACGCGCTACGAGCGCACCCACCTGGCCGCGCAGGTCGCCGAGCAGTTCGAGGCCCTCGACGGGCGCACCGTGCGCGTCTGCGGCCGGCTGATGCGGGTGAACGAGGTCGGGAAGCTCTGCTTCGGTGACCTCGTCGACGGGTCGGGGAGGTTGCAGTTGGTGGCCCGGGCCGATCACCTGCCGGAGGAGAGCTTCCGCGAGTTCATAGACCTCGATCTGGGCGACATCCTCGGCGTGCAGGGCGAGGTCTTCCGCACCCGGCGCGGCGAGATCAGCGTGCGGATCGATGAGTGGGTGCTGCTGGCCAAGGCGCTCCGGCCGCTGCCGGAGAAATGGCACGGGCTGCAGGACGTTGAGAAACGCTTCCGGCAGCGGTACCTGGACCTGCTGGCGAACCCGGAGGTCCGCGAGACGCTGCAGAAGCGCTCGGCCATGTTGGTCGCCGCGCGGAGGTTCCTGGACGAGCGCGGGTTCATCGAGGTGGAGACGCCGGTCCTGCAGCCGCTGTATGGCGGCGCGGCGGCGCGGCCCTTCACGACGCATCACAACGCGCTGGACATCGACCTGTACCTGCGGATCGCGCCGGAGTTGTACCTGAAGCGGCTGGTGGTCGGGAACCTGGAGCGCGTCTACGAGGTGGCGCGCTGCTTCCGGAATGAGGGCATCTCACCCCGGCACAACCCGGAGTTCACGCAGATCGAGGCTTACTGGGCCTACGCGAACTACGAGGACATCATGGCGCTGACGGAGGGGCTGGTCTGCGCGATGGCCGAGGCCGTCAACGGCGGCCTGCAGTTCGTGCGCAACGGTGTCGAGATCGACCTGACGCCGCCGTGGCGGCGCGTGCCGTTGCTGGACGCGCTGAAGGAGGCAACCGGCGTCGACTTCGCCTCGTTGGAGACCGACGAGGAAGCCCGACGGGCGTGCGCGGGGCTGGAGCTGGGGGACGTGGCGGAGGCCACCCTGACTCAACTCCTCGACCGCGCCTTCGATCACTACATCAAGGCCCGCACCGATCAGCCGACCTTCGTGACGGACTACCCGGTCGCCATCTCGCCGCTGGCCAAGCGCTGCGACCACGACCCGACGCTGGCACAGCGGTTCGAGCCCGTGATCGCGCGCGAGGAGCTCGGCAACGCCTTCAGCGAGCTGAACGATCCCCTCGATCAGCGCCGGCGCTTCGAGGAGCAGGCCGCCCAGCGCCTCGCCGGCGACGAGGAGGCCCATCCGCTGGACGAGGACTTCATCCGCGCGCTCGAGTACGGCCTCCCCCCGACCGGCGGCCTGGGGGTCGGCATCGACCGCTTGCTGATGGTCCTCCGTGACGCCGACAACCTGCGGGAGACGATCTACTTCCCGTTGCTGCGGCCGGAGTGACCCCTCGCGGCTACCTCCAGGCCCGGCCTCCGGGGTCAGGGGCGGACGACGGATGAAGCTAGCCGGTCTGCTGGCGCTGATCGAGGCGGTTCGGCCGCGGCAGTGGACGAAGAACCTGCTGGTCTTCGCCGCAGTGTTGTTCGCCCGACGGTTGACCGATCCGGCGTCGCTGGCGGCTGCCTTCGTCGCGTTTGGGTCGCTGTGTCTGGCGGCCGGCGCCTGCTATCTGGTCAATGATGTGGCGGACGCCGAGCGCGACCGGCTCCATCCCGACAAGGCGCGCCGGCCCGTGGCCTCGGGGCGGCTGAGCCCGGTGGCGGCGACGGTCGCGGCGATTGTGCTGATGCTGGCCGCGATCGTCTGCGGCTTCAGCGTGAACGCCGACCTGGCGATCTGCGTGGCGATCTACATCGCCACCACCCTCGCGTATACGTTCACACTCAAGAGTGTCGTCGTTTTGGACGTGCTCACCATCGCCCTGGGGTTCGTGCTGCGAGCCGTGGCGGGAGCGCTGGCGATCCAGGTTGAGATCTCCGTCTGGCTGCTACTGTGCACCTTCCTGCTGTCCCTGTTCCTGGCGATCGCCAAGCGGCGCGGCGAGATGCAGATGCTGGCGATGGCGGAGGAGCACCGGGCCGCCCTCGGCGAGTATACCCCCTATCTCCTCGACCAGATGACGGCCGTCGTGACCTCGGCCTCGATCATGGCCTACTGCCTCTACACCTTCTCCGAGCGGACGATCCACGAGGTCGGCTCGACCGATCTGAAGTACACCATCCCCTTCGTCGTGTACGCCGTGTTCCGCTACCTGTACCTCGTGCACAAGCGCGGCCTGGGGGCCGACCCCAGCCAGCTCTTCCTGCGGGATCGCCCGTTGCTGGCGGCCGTGATCCTGTGGGCGATGGTATCGGGGATCATCCTGTATCTCCCGCCGGCCCAGTAGGCGCGTCGGGCTCCCCGAACTTGCCCGCGCAACGGTCGTTCTTACTGAGGGAACGCCTCGGGGAGACGCCATGCGCGCACTCACATGCCTCGCGGTCGCGTGCCTCGCTGCCGGTCCGACGGTGCGGGCGGAGGAGGCCTTCGATCTCGGTCCGCTCGCGATCGGGATGGAGCTCCTCAAGGTCAGCACGCGCGATCTGCGAGTGAAGGCCGGGTACGTCGATGACGCAGTCGGCGGCGGCGACCTGCGGCTGCCCTTCGTGGCCGACGGCCTGGCCGGAGTCGTGGGCTGGGCGACCGGCGCTCAGGCGCTGGGCAGCAATCTCACCCAATCACCCGACGCACCCCTCGCGGTCGAGGCGCTCACGGCGCTGCTGGGCGAGGGGCGCGTAACGGCGGAGGCCCCGGCCGAGCCGCTCAATCCTCAGGCGCCCCTCGCGGCGGCGCTCCGGGACTCTCGGAAGCGGGGCCCGGCTCTTCCGTCCCTTGGGCTCGGGGATGCGGAGCCAAGTCTCCCCCTGGAGTTGCGGGAAGCGCTGGCGGAGCTCATCTACGGTGCGGTGCGGGCCGACGAGGTGTTCGGCCGGGCCCTCAAGGACCTTCCCCCTGAGGACGTCGCCCTGTTGCAGGAGGTCCTGCCCGGGGTGCATCTGCAGAGACGGAAGGACGATGAGGTCACACAGGCTCTTCGGGCGGCGGCTCGGCTGGACATGCGGGCCGTCGTGTCCGCGACCGCGGCGCTCACTGCATCCGTGACCGCGGCCCGGAAGACGCTGTCGCGTCTGGAGGACAACCAGGCGTTCCTGCGCTCGCCGACGGCGGCCGCGCCGGTGCTGCTCTCCCAGGAGACGGACCTTGGGCCGGTCACGGTGGCCGGAACGGGGCCCAACGTCCACAGCGGCTCGGAGGCGATCCTCGTCGACCTGGGCGGCGCGGACCGCTACGAGATGTCCGCGTCGCAACCCGGACCGTCCCCTCGCGTGCGGGTCGTTGTTGACCTCGGGGGCGACGACACGTACTCCCCCACGGGCTCGTTCGGACCGTCGGCGGCTCTGCTGGGCCTCTCAATCCTCGTGGACGAGGGCGGCGACGACGACTACACGGCGCGCGATCCGTATGCTTTCGGCGCGGCGCTAGCCGGAGCGGGACTCCTGATCGACGCCGGCGGAAATGACCGTTACATGGGTGTCGTCTTCGGCGAGGGCGCGGCGCTGTTCGGCCTGGGTCTGCTGCTGGATGGCGGCGGCGATGACGCCTACGAAGCGGAGCTCTACGCTCAAGGCTTCGGCTCGGTGAAGGGCGTGGGCGCCCTCATCGACGCGGGCGGGACGGACCGCTATCTCGCGGGCAGAACGTACCCGGTTGCGGGGCAGTCCGGCCAGCGGGTGCTGGCCTGCGCCCAGGGGTTTGGCCTCGGGATGCGACCCCCGATCAACGCACCGGGCGGGATCGGCATCCTGGCGGATGCGGAGGGCAAGGACACCTACACGGCCGACACCTACTCCCAAGGCGCGGCGTGGTGGTTCGCCAGCGGGCTGCTGTTCGACCGGGAGGGCGATGACCAGTACCAGGGCGGCCAGTACAGCCAGGGCGCCGGCGGCTTCCTGGCGCTGGGCGCGCTGCTGGACGAAGCGGGCCACGACCGGTACAGCGCCGCAGAGCGAGGGCAAGGCTTCGGGTTGGAGCGGGGCGTCGGTCTCCTCCGCGATGCGAGCGGCGATGACGGCTACGCGGCCGATCGACTCGCCCAAGGCGCCGCCATGAGCAACGGGATTGCCGTCGCCCTCGACTTACGCGGCGAAGACGCGTACTTGTGTCGGGAGGAGGGGCAGGGCTTCGTGCCCAGGACCGATGCCCCGGGCACGCTCGCGCTCTTCGGAGACGGGCAGGGCGCGGACTCCTACGCCGGTCGCGATCGCAACGATCTCCTGTGGTCGGACGGTTGGCTGGGGTTGGGCCTCGACACCGACGGTGGCGACCCGACCCGCATGCGCGCCGACCTGCCGGCGGTATCCGGCCGCGTGTCGTTGGTGTCCCGTCAGCCTACGGGCTCCGTCGACCTGATGCCCATCCCCGGGGAGGCTCCCCCGCCGCTGGACCTGGAGGCCCGCTGGTCCGAGTACCTCCAGGCGACGGACGGGCGCGGGCGCCGCGAGGCGCTGTGGGCTTTCGAGAGCACTCCGGAGCAGGCCATTCCCTACCTCGTGGGCAAGCTCTCCGGCCCGGACGAGGAGCAGTTGCGCGCCGCTCAGGACATCCTCGCCCAGATCGGCACGGCGGCCGTGCCTGAGCTGCTGCGGCTCATGGATGAGGGCACGGAGCGCGAGGCCCGAGTGGCCATGGCCGTCCTCACGATGATCGGCGACCCCCGGGCGGCGGGGCACCTGGCCCGACAGGCGAAGTCGCCTCGCTGGCGCACGCGGGCCGCCGCGGCCGGTGGGATGGGGGAGATGGCGGGGGAGGACACGCGGCTGGTCCTGGAGCAGTTGCTGCGGGACCCGGACGAGGATGTGCGGCGGGGGGCGGTGGTCGCGCTGCGCCGACGGGCGGAGATCGACTCGGCGGAGGCCATCGCCGGCCTGCTGGGCGACCCGGTTTACGCCGTGCGAACCGCCGCCGCGGACGCTCTGGTCGCCCTCGTCGCTCTCGGCGCGCGCTGTCCGACGCATGTGTTCTCCCTGGTCGGCAGCGGCCAGTACGACACCCGGTTGCTGTCCATCGAGACGTGCGGCCGACTCGGGAGCCGGGAGGCGGGCGTCATCCTCGTCCCGCTGCTGGCAAGCCCTGACTGGGCTGACCGGGCCTTTGCCGCCGAGGCCATCTGTCGAATCGGCGATCCACGCGCCTGCGAGGCCCTGCGGGCGATGCTGGCGAATGAGACCAACGGCCTCGTGCAGGCCAAGGCGCGAACTGCGATGAGGGCCACGCGGCTATGTGAGCCCTGACGGAGAGGAAGACGCGCGATGCGTTGGGTGACCGTCGTGGTACTCTCCACCCTAGGCGCGACGGCGCGGTCCGACGCGCCGTCGATCCGCTTGGCTGCCGCCCCCGAGCGCGGCAGCGTCGTGTTGCTCCTGGGCGCCCCGCCGGCAGCGCTCGTGCAGGAGACCCTGGCAATCGCCCTTCCGCCCGGACAGACGACCCTGGCCCTCTCGTGGGCGGGCACGAAGCTGGCGGGGGACTCGATTCGGCTGGGCCTCGCCGACCCGAGCGTCCACGTCGCCGGCCCCCGTTTCCCCGCGGCGCACCCGCAGCAGGCCGAGTGGACGCTGAATGCGGCCCAGGGCGGCCCGACCGAGGTCACCTTCGAGTACCTGATGGGAGGGCTCACCTGGGAGCCGGAATACTCACTGCTCCTCAGCGATCAGGGCGCGGGGCTCCTCAGCGGGTTCGCGGTGGTGAGGAACGACACGGGCGAGGACTTCCGCGGCGCACAGATTGACCTGGGGCTGCCCAACCGCCTCACGGCCGACCTGGAGCAAGGGAGGGTGCTGCGAGCTCCCTACCTTCCGGAGGCCCGGGTAGCGTGCCGTCTGGTCCATGTCTTCGAGGGCGCTGCCAGCCCCGACACGTCAATCCGCGTGGAGTTGGCGAACACGACGGAGGCCGGCCTGGGCGTCGTGCCGCTGCCGGCGGGGAAGATGCGGCTGTTCGAGGACCGCGGCGGGGACCGCCTGTTGATGGGCGAGGTCCGCCTGCCCGCCACGCCGGTCGACGCCGAGACCGAGTTCACCCTCGGCACGGCCCGCGAGCTCTCGGTCGAACGCCGGGTGCTGCGGGTGGCCGACGTGGACGTGAAGCAGGACGTTCACGGCCGCATGGCCCTGTGGAACCGGGAGGAGGAGGTCGCCTTCCTGGTCGAAAGCCGCAAGAACGAGGACGTTCTCCTGCGCATCGTCGAGACGCTCGACGGCGAGTGGAAGATGCTCAGTAACTCCCATGAGTTCGAGCCGGAGGATGCCGCTCGCATCGAGTTCATCGCGCCGATCCCCGCCCACTCCGAGGTCACCGTGAAGTACAAGGTCCGACGGCTGAACCTGATGCCATAGGCCGGGGACTGACGACGGAACGCGGCCGCAACGAGTTCCGTGGTCTGTCCCCGAAGTTCCCGGGTGCCGACACCATGCTCCTCGATAAGACCGCCCTCGTTACCGGCGCCGGCCGGGGAATCGGCCGCGCGATCGCCCTGGCTCTCGCCGACGCGGGATGTCACATCGCGGCGCTGGCGCGCAGTGAGGCAGAGAT
>VGFB01000102.1 GCA_016869015.1 Armatimonadota bacterium | reverse complement strand
GAGGTCCGCCAGGAGATCTCCCAGGTTCGTCTCGCGGCTGCGCAGCGTATCGCGGTCGCCGTTTAGGGGCACGGTCGAGGTCGCGATTACGCGTTTGAGCTTCGTGCCCAACCGCTCGGCATACTCCTGCGCGACCGCCCCGACGGCCGGGTCGGGGCGCACGCTTGCGTCCACCGGCCGCAGGAAGCCGCGATGCCGCGCGACTTGGCCCTCGACGAAGAAGGCGTCGAGTTGCCCGAGGTAGGCCCCCTTGCTCCCGGCCTGGCAGATCAGCGTGCCGTTGACCGCCAGCGGCTTGGCCAACGCGTCATGAGAGTGGGCGCCGATGATGATGTCGATGCCCGGTACGGCCTGGGCCAGCGCGATGTCCTCGTTGAGGCCGATGTGAGTGAGCGCGATGAGGATGGGGTAGCGGTCGCGGTGCTCCTCGACGATGTCTCGGGCAACCTCCACCGGGTCGAGGAACTCCAGCCCCATGACGTTCTTGGCGTTGCTCTCGATGGGCGTGTCCTTGCTGGTCAGCCCGAACACCAGCGCCTTCGTCCCGTCGACGTCGAACTCCGCGGTCGCCGCGGTCAGGGGTTGCCCGGTGTCGACCCGACGGATGTTCGCGCTGATGACGGGGAAGCGCGCCTGAGCGATGCGGGCATGGAGGTTGTCCTGGCCGAAGTCGAACTCGTGGTTGCCGACGGCCATCGCGTCCACGTCCATCAGGTTCAGGCACGTGAAGTCGGGCTCGCCGTGGAAGACCGTGGACAGCGGCGTGCCCTGCAGGATGTCGCCCGCTTCCAGCAGCAGCGTGGTCACGTGGTGTGGCTCGTTCCAGGCGCGAGTCTGTTCCACCAGCGCGGCCAGCCGCCCGATGCCGCCCCGCTCCCCTTCGCCCTTCACCTCGAAGGGGAGTAGCTGGCCATGGAAGTCGTTGAAGTGCAGGATCGTGAGGTACTGCGGCTGAGCCGCGCCGGCCAGCGCCGCAAGCCCAGCGAGACACAGCAGCAGGCGGGTCTGAGAACGCGGCATGGTGAAGGCGGCCTCCCGGGGGAATCGTGCCGAACGGGTGATCCGCCGCAAACTGCCGGACACCCTTCGCTGCGTCTTCCGCCCCAGCAGCCCCGCCCCCTGCTACGCCCTCATGCAAGCCGTCGGCATGGTCAACGACCACACCACCGACGGCTTCTGATGAGGGGAGGTGTGAGGCGGCGAGATACCATTGACAGCCGGACGCCGAGAGCGTAGAATACGTATTGTACGAGGAGGTGGGCCATGTACCATGTCCGCACAACACAGCTTAGGTGCGAGATCGGCGCGGTCGTAAGCCGAGCCGAGTATGCGAAGGAACGCATCGTCATCGAGCGTCGCGGCAAGCCGGTTGCCGCCGTAGTCCCCATCGAGGACCTCGCAGCCCTTGAGGAGCTGGAGGACCGCCTCGACGCAGCCGAGGCGGAGCGCATCCTGGCCGACCCGAACTCGGTGTGGCTCACTCTGGAGGAGGCCGAGGCGGAGCTTGACCTGTGATCTACGAGCTCCGCGTCGAGCAAGCCGCGGTGAGGCAGCTGAACCGACTGCCAAAGCCGGTGCGGGCCCGCCTGTGGGCGAAGATCAGAGCGCTTCCAGATGCGCCGCGGCCACCGGGCACCAAGGCTCTCGACGGTCTGCTCAGGGGCCTCCGGAGCCTCCGCGTCGGCGACTACCGGGCCCTGTACGTCGTCGACGACGAGGCTGGCGTTATCCGCGTCACCCACGTCGGGCACCGCAGCCACGTCTACACCGATGCAGAGCGGCGCGGGTGATCCTCCAAGCGCGTCTTCCGCTCCACCGGCCCCGCCCCCTGCTCCGGCCTCACGCAAGCCGTCGGCATCCTCAACGAGAGGTGGCGTCTGCCCTGCCACGGAACGATCCAACGACTGCCTCTCATCGGCCGGACCACCGGCTACGTCCTCATGCGAGCCGTCGGGATGGCCACCGACCAGGCGGTCGATCGCTTCCGGTTGGGGGGAGGTGTGAGACATGGACCGCGACACGAGCCGGGTCCCGTTGACGCAACTCCGCCGCAAGACGGCGGCGATCGTGGACCGGGTTGCTTCTCAGGGCGGGCGCATCGTCGTGGAACGACGGGGCAAGCCCGTCGCCGCTCTTGTTCCCCTCGACGACCTGACGCTGTTGGAGAAGATTGAGGAGCTGGAAGACCGCCTGGACGCCGCCGAAGCGGAGCGGATCCTCAGCGACCCGAACACGGTGTGGGTGCCGTGGGAGGAAGTCGAGGCGCAGCTGAAGGCGGCGCCGTAACGCACCGGCGCGAGGCAAGGGCACGGCCAGCGGCCCCTTACCCCTTGGGGCCAAACACCAACTCACGTAGGTCCTCAGCCAGGGGCTCCGCCAGCCCCCGCATCTCGTACCACTTGCCTTCCATGTCCTTCACCGTGATCACCAGTACGAGGAGTCCGTCGACCTGGAATCTGCGCCGGACGAGTTCGGCGGCCTCGGGTTCGTCGAACTTCTTGCGACCGGTGATGCTCGCGCGAGCGAAGAGGATACCGAACTTCGTGCGGTGGAGCAGGCACTTCGCGGCGAAGTTCCGGAGTTCCCTGCTTGTGACCGGCTCAGTAGATGACTTGCACTCCACGAGCCCGGGGCCCGGGTCAAGCCCGACTGGCCCCAGGTGCTCGGGTTGGTAGCGCACCACAAGATCGACTTGTTCGTGCGAGGCGCTGCGCGCCTCATGCACCCCGAACCCAGGCGTTGACGAGAGGAGGAGGCCAGCCGCGGCCTCAAAGCACGTTCCCCTGACGGCCGCGGGGGCCTTACTCGCTGCGGCACGTCGCAGCAGCACCTCGACGAAGGGCCGCGCCTTGCCGGTACGGACCCTTGCCAACTGATCCAGCCGTGCGGCTGTGTCCGACGAGAACCAGCGTCTGGCCAGTGCCGCCTCCAGGTAGATGGGCTCGTGTGGGCCGAAGCCGGAGAGCCATGTGGCGACTTCCCCGCGCCACTCATAGTGCTTCCCATAGGACTCGTACCGCTGGGCGATCGTGGAGCCGAAGCCGTGTGCGCACGGGTGCCCGGTGCAGCCTTGTAGACGTCCCCCGCGCTTGACAGCAGCCCGTAGTGCCTCTCCAGCGTCGGGGAGCGAACAGCTTGGCCCACAAGGGCCAGATTGCACAGAGGATGCCCCTTCCCAAGCTCCCGCCTGCCGCTTGCAGCCTCCTGCCCGAGCCATTGGGCGTAGTGGAGCTGAGCCAACGCCCACGCCGCCTCCCACATCCCGGTCCCGACGAGCCGTTGCTCCTCCAGGTGGAGGTTGACGTCGATCTCGCGGGGGCCCTCTGGGGTCCCGACCTGGTGCTTCCTCTCGTCCCAACGGCGGAAGTACCCTTGGAGACGAGCACTCCTCGTCGCAAGCAAGTCCTTGCAGAGAGGCACGACCCGGTGACCCTCCTCCACGTTGCGCGGGACGTTTCGCAGCGTGTTGTCGCCGCCGCGCTCCCCAAACAGCTCCTTGAACTCCCTCAGGAGGTCAGCCGCCTTGGCCATAGCTTCCCGCCTCCCGCGAAGACCCTCGTGCCAGCGTTCCGTCAAAGCCCCGGGGCCTCACGCCTTCACCGCACCGCCACGTGAATCCTCACCGGCTCCGTGCCCTCGTGGCAGCCGGGGGCGAAGCGCTCGAAGCAGGGGGAGGCGTGGTCGATCTCGTGCCCTGAGGTTGGGGCCCACTCGCCGAAGATGGCGCCCCAAGTGGCGCCGATGTCCTGCATGGTGCACTCGAAACGGGCGTAGTGCCCGGCCGGGACCTCCCGCAGGACGAGGCCCTCGGGCGGCGTGGTCCCCGGGGTCACGGCCATGCCACCGAAGACATCCACGATGTCCTCCTCAGCGGTCGGGAAGTAGACGCCGTAGCCGTCCGGGCCGGTGGCCAGGGGCTGCACCTCCGCGAGTCGCTGCTCGAACCTCGCCCAGAAGGCGGAGTAGTCGACCTGCATCGGGTTGGCGCGTTCCTGGATGCCGAGCACCCAGAAGGCGTCGCGAGGGGTGAAGCTGGGTTGGAGCATCGTCTGGCCTCCTCTCTGCTGGTCGGCGGGGCGGACCCACGGGTCCGCTCTTACGCTCATGTCGTACCGGTCAAGCCGTTCCCGTCCCCGCCGTCGCCGTCCTTCTCCCCGCCCCCCGCCATCGCCGTCCCGCGGGGGCGATGCAGCCGTGCGGCCGTGTTTCGTTGACAAAGCCCGAAGCCCCGGCTTATAATGCCGGGGAATCCCGACCCCATCGAGAGAAGGAGAGGGACCCGCATGGGCTGCCAGCGGGATCGTCTGCGCGTTCTTCCCGCCCTCTGTCTTACGTTCCTCGTTCTGCTTTCCGGGCTCGTCGCAGGTCAGGAGGCGACTCCCGCCATCAATCAGGACTTCATCGATGGCGTGAACCTGGCTCGCGACGGGCAGTACCAGGAAGCCCTTGCCAAGCTGCAGGCCGCGACCGCCGCCAATCCCGACCTCGAACCCGCCTGGCACTTCATCGGTGTCTGCCAGTTCAACCTGGGCAACGACCAGGAGGCTGTGGCGGCGCTGGAACGGGCCATCACCCTGCGGCCGGACCGACCCGAGTCCCGGCTGTACATCGGGCGGATCTACGAGTCCCTCGGCGCCTACGACGCGGCGATTGCGGTCTATCAGGATGAGCTGCGCATCCAGATCGGCAAGGACCCGGCGGACGCCTACAACGCGTTGGCGCGCGGCTACCGCCTCGCCGACAGGAACCGCGAGGCGACGGAGGCGGCGTATCAGGCCACGCTGCGGGACACGAAGTACGTGGAGGCGCTGTACAACTGGGGGTTGGCCGCCGACGGGCTGGGCGAGTACACGCTGGCGATGGAGAAGCTGGAGGCGGCCCGGGAGATCCTCATCGACTGGACGGATCTACAGCTTCGCCTGCAGCGGCTGACCCAGGAGCGGCGCGTCGATCCCGAGACCACCGAGGAGCGCGTCGTGCAGGAGTACGGCCGCGCGGAGCACTTCGCCACCGAGCTGGGCCTCTGGCCGGCGTTGAACAAGGCCTACGGCGAGGCCGCGTTGCGCGACGAGCAGTTCGACATCGCTCGGATCTCATACCGGCGCGCGATGGAGCCCGCGGAGCGCGGAAACCCCGACGACCCGGACGCCAAGACCCGCATCGGCGCGGCGTACTACCTGGAAGCAAGGTACCTGCTGATCAACGAGAACCTGCTGTTCCAGCCCATCGATGGGCTGGCGGCGGCGGCCAAGTCCTTGCAGGACACGTTGAAGGCGAATCCCGACTACGCGCCGGCGCATAACGCCCTGGGCGAGGTGTACTTGCTGCAGGCGGAGACGTTCGTCTCCGATCCGGCGCGCGGCATCGTGTCCCATACCTTCGAGGAAGCGGAGGCGGAGTTCGCCGCCGCGCTGCAGGCCGACCCGAAGTACGTGGAGGCGATGGTGAACCTCGCCGCGGCCTATGTCGGGCAGCAGCGCTTCAGCGAGGCCGTGCAGCAGCTCAACCGGGCGCTGGCCCTGGACCCCAACCGGGCCGATCTGCACGCGCAGCTCGCGCGGGCCTACGTGGGGTTGGAGCGGTTCGATCAGGCCCGCGAGGAGGCCGATGTCGCCATCCAGCTCGACCGCAACCAGGTGCTGGCCTACAACGCCGCGGGGCTGGCGAGCTACTACGCGGGGGACCTGGGGGCCGCCGTCGAGGCGTACCGCCGGGCGATCGAGATCGACACCACCGACCACCAGTCGCACACGAACCTGGGTCTGGCCTTCTTCCAGATGCGGTCGTGGAGTCGCGCCCGGGAGGAGTTCAAGGAGGCGCTCAAGTACCTCCCCGAGGCCACGATCACCAACACCGCGATCCAGCGGTCCTACCTCTTGTACCTCGTGGGTCTCACCTACTCGAACACCCAGCTCCATGACCGCGCCGTGAAGTCGCTGAACGAGGCGCTGGCCATCGATCCGAACTACTTCGACGCCCTGCGGCAGATCGCCCGGGACTACGCCGCCCTGGCCGACTACCGGGCGTCCGAGCGCGCCCTGCGTCGCGCTCTGCAGCAGTCGCCCGGCGCCGCCGAGGACGCTCAGGTGCTCAGCCAGCTCGGAACGGTCTACGAGTCCGCCGGCCAACCTCACCAGGCCCTCGCCGCCTTCAGCGAGGCTCTCACGAAAGACCCGAACAACGTCGAGGCGCAAGGCGGACTCGCCCGGCTGCAGGCCTCGTGAGCGGCCGAGGGGGGGAGCCGCCGGACTGCCGGCGGCACCCGCGGCCGTCGTCCGCCGGTGAGCCGGCGGGGCTGTGCCGCGCGATGAAGGCGCGAGGCCGATCCGTGTTCTGGCTCACGGCTCTTCTTCTCTCGTCAACCTCCGTCGCCGACCCGCCCCCCGGGCGCGCCGTCCCGCTTCCCTTTCTTCGGGCCGATGTCTGTGCCTCCGCCGCTGCGCCGTCCGCCCGCGGCACTCTCAGCAACGGCCTGCAGGCGTTGTCCGTCGCAAGCCAGGGCGCCGGGACCGTGGCCGTGTCGGCGTTCGTGAGCACCTCGGCGCGGGCGGAGGCCCCCGGGCAGGCCGGGCTGCGCTACTTCGTCGCGCGGGCCCTGGTGGAATGCAGCGCTGCCGATCAACCGCTCCTGGCTGACCGCATCCAGGAGCTCGGGGCCGACGTCATCTCCGGAGCCACCCTCGATCTGACTCAGATCACCGTGGCGGCGGCGGCCGAGGACGTGGGTCCGGCCGCGGAGCTGCTGCGGGACATCCTCTTCCGCCCGCAGTTCTCCGGGGCGTCGCTGGGTCGTCTCCGCGGTCAGCTCCTCACCGAGCTCGCGGCGTCCGGCCGGCTGCCCGACATCGCCGCCGAGCGCGCTGCGGCCGATCGGCTCTACCCGGGTCATCCCTTCGGCAGACCCGTAGAGGGTCTGGCGGCCACCGTCTCCGCGTTCGGCGTTGAGCAGGTCGAGAGCCTCTACGCGGGATCGTGCATCCCGAACAACGTGCGGATCGTCGTCGTGGGCGGGGTAGACCCGCAGGTCTCCCTGGAGGCTGTCCGGGCCGCATTCGGGGCCCTGTTGCCCGGTACGCGGCTGCCGGAGGCCGCCGAGGCCCCTCGGCCCTCTCGTGGAGGGAGCGAGGACCTGACCCGGCCGGTCGGCACCGGCTTCGTCCACATTGGCGCCCGCGCCCCGGGCCTGTGCGACCCCGCCTACCCGGCGACGACCGTCGCGCTCGCTGTCTTGGGGTCCGGGATGGGCTCGCGACTCTATGCCGCCCTGCGGCAGAGCGACGGCATCGCCTACAGCTTCTCCGCGGAGGCTCGCGCCGCCCGGGAAGGCGCGCGCACGGGCGTCCTGGCGGCTTGTCCGCCCGACCAACTCGACGAGGCCGAGACCCGACTTCTCATGGCCTTGCGGCGGATGGCAACGGAGACGGTCTCGGCGGAGGAGATTCTGCGGGCGAAGGAGTATATAGCCACCAGCTACGCGATCACCCACCAGCGAAGCGCCGACCTGGCCCACCAGTTGGGCGTGCTGGAGGTCGCCGGGGATCGCGGGCCGGAGTTGGACCGTGACCTGCCCCGGCTGGTGCGGGAGGTGACGGCGGAGCAGGTGCGCGAAGCGGCGCGCGCGATGTTCGAAGGCCACGTGAGGGTCCGCGTGCGGCCGGCGTGACGAAGCTCGCTCAACCCGGGGCGACGCCCGGGCGTCTGAATCACTACCGGAGGGGACGCGGGGTCCGCCGCCGCTCGCCCTTGAGCGGCCGGACCCGGGTTCCCCACGAGCCTTCAACTCGGTCTCGAGAACGCAGGAGGCCTTCCCATGGGGCGGTTCACGATGTGGATTCTCATGGCCGTTGCCGCCGTCGCGCTGTCGCTCCCGGGCGCTGCCATGCCGAGCTCGCGCTACGACGCGGCCAACACCGGCTACGCCGCCGACGCCACTTTCCCGATGCCACTCAGCCTCCTGTGGAAGCACAGCACGGAGCTGATGGAGGACCCGGTGATCGCCGCGCCGGCGGTCGGCCCTGACGCCGTGTACCTCTGCGTGGAGCAGAAGGTCTTCGCCCTCGATCGCCTGACCGGCGATGTCAAGTGGCAGTTCGACACCGGCGCCAAGCTCTACAGCTCTCCGCTCTTCCACGAAGGACGCCTCTACTTCGGCGGTCAGGACTCGAACCTGTGGGTTCTGAACGCCACCACCGGCCAGCCGGAGTGGCGCTTCAGGCTGGGTGGGCCGGTCGATGCGCCGGCCCTCATCGTCGGCAACACGCTCTACATCGGCTCCGACGACGACAGCCTCCACGCGATCGACCTCGTGAGACAGGGGCAGATCTGGGCCTTCGGGACGCGGGATGACATCAAGGCGGCCCCGGCCTTCTCCCGCGGGAACATCTACTTCGTCTCCCGCGACGAGCACCTCTACTGCCTCGATGCCTCCGGAAATCAGCGCTGGCGCGCCAAGGTCAAGAACGAGAACAGCCTCTCCGCACCGGTGGTCGACGGCGACCGCGGGCTCGTCTTCGTCACCTCCGACCAGTACCTCTACTGCTTCGATACCTCCACCGGCCAGGCGCGCTGGGCGCCGTTCGCCGCCGGCGACCTGATCGTCGGCTCCCCGGCTCTGGCGCCCTCCGACCGCAAACTCTATGTCGGCTCTAAGGATGGGGCCGTGTACTGTGTCTCGGCGCTCGACGGACGCGCCCTGTGGAAGTACCCCAAGGGCGAGGGCGTGGGAATCGAGCCGATCCTGTCCTCGCCCACCCTCCTCGCCAGCGACACCTTGCTGGTGCGCACGGGCCCCAAGCTGCTGACCGGCCTGAACCGCCAAACGGGCGACCTGCTGTGGGAGTACCGCCTCGCCACGCCCCCTGAGCGCCAGGCGGCTCAGGGCGGCCAGCCCGGTGCCGCCCCCGGCGCTCCGGGGATGCCCGGCGGCGAAGGCATGCCCGGCGGCATGCCCGGAATGCCGGGAATGGGCATGGGCGGGCCGGTGGGC
>VGFB01000101.1 GCA_016869015.1 Armatimonadota bacterium | reverse complement strand
TCAGGACGCCTGAGGGGAGGGACTCGCGCGGGCACGATACGACGCATACCGACTGGGAGCCCGACCCGGAGCGACAGGGCGACGTTGGGCGGCTGTTCGGACTGCTCGCCGAGGGCGTCGGCATCCAGAAGGTGGCGGCGGTAATGAACCGGGAGGGGCGGTTCTCCCCCAGCGGCAGGAAGTGGGGTCGGACTACCGTCTACGACTTGGCGCGCAAGGTTTACGTCTATGAGGGCACGCTGCTCTGGAACATGGGGAAGACAAGACCCTGGCAGGACGCCGACGGGCACCGGCGCAACCGGCGTGTGCTGAAGGAGCCTCGCTTCTGGATACGGACGGTTGGCGCGTACCCAGCGCTGATCGACCCGGAGACGGCGGCACGAGTGCGGGAGCAGTTCCCCCTCCAGAACGATAGCCCCGAACTCTACGAGCGGCAGCAACGGAAGGTCGCCGACAGCGTGCGACCCCGAGGCGAGAAGCGGGGCGGGCATACGCAGCCGGGCGACGGCATCAACAACCACAGCCGGAACTCCCGTTGGTTGCTCACGGGCATCGCCGTGTGTGAAGCGTGCGGCGGCAACCTGTGCGGCCATCGCCAGGCGAGCAACGGGCACGGCGGCGGCCCGTGGCTATACTATCAATGCGGGGTCTACCAGCGGACGGGCGGAAGCGACTGCCGGTACTTCTACATCCCCGCCGAGCCCTTCGAGGGAGCGGTCGTGGAGAGCGTCGCCGAACGTCTCGCGAGCGACATGGGGCGCAGGGAGGTGCGGAGCCGCATCCGCGCCGTTGTGGGCGAACTCCGCAAGGACGCTGACCAACGAGTCGGGGCGCTGGAGCGAGAGGCGAGTGCCCGGGAGTATCGGGCCCGAATGGTGCTGGAGGAAGGCATCCCCAAGGGCTTTGACCCGCAGGAGTGCAACAGGCTGATCCGGGACCTGCGGGCTGAGGCGGCGGACTGCCGCGACAAGGCGCGGGGCTACCGGACCATCCTGTCGAAGGCGGACGGGATCGAAGACGAGGTACAGGGCCTGCTGTCCTCCGCGGACCGACTCCTGCGGACGTGGAACTCACTGGAGGTGGCCGAGCGCAGGGCGCGGCTGGCGGAACTCGTCAGCGCGGTCGTAGCGCACTCGGAGGAACAGACTGGCAAGGTGACGCAGGCGACGGTGCACTTCCGTGGCCTGCTTCAGGACACACAAAGCACACGGGTACAGATCAAGACGGCGCTGGCGGCAAAGGCTGACGTTCCAGACCTAACGCGCCTCCGGACCCATGAGGCCGAAGGCGCGGGTTCACTATCCGAATGGCTCCCCGCCCCGGATTCGAACCAGGAACCAACCGGTTAACAGCCGGGCGCTCTACCGTTGAGCTAGCGGGGAGCGTCCCAACGGTCCGGCCCGGATTGTACTGAAAGGCCCGGCGTGTGTCAATAGCCGGGCTCCCACGGGTTACGTTCCCGTCGTTGTGTACGCCGTTGCCGTTGGGCGGGGCGGCAACGGGGGTGGGGCGGTGGTGTGGTGCAGTCGGACGCGGTGGGCCAGCAGGTCGGCGGCGACGAGGAGCGGCGGCCCTCAGGCGGAGCGGATGACCGAGGCGATGTGGTCCACAGCCTGCTGAGCTTCGGGCAGCAGCGGCTCGTGGGACTGGAACACGTGGAACATCCCCTCCCACACCTCGAGAGTGACCTGCACGCCGTCCGCTGTTGCTCGCTCCGCGACCCGCACGGCGTCGTCGCGGATGATCTCGTGCTCCCCGACCTGTACGAGCAGCGGCGGGAGACCCCGGTAGTCGCCGAAGAGGGGGGAGGCGAGAGGGTTGCGGACGTCCGCCTCGGTGACGTAGCGGGTGACGAAGTCGGGCAGGCAGCCCGGGTGCATGATGGGGTCGAGGTCCGCCTCCGACTGCAGCGAGGCCCCACTGAGGGTCAGGTCGGCGAACGGGGAGATCGCGACGGCTGCCCGCGGCAAGGGCAGGGCCCGGTCCCGCAAGGCCAGCAGCGTGGCGAGGGTCAGGCCGCCCCCGGCCGAATCCCCCGCGATGAACGTGGCGTGCGCGGGGTCGGACCCGTGCGGTCCGTTGTCCGCCAGCCACTGATGGGCGGTGAGGCAGTCCTCAAGCCCGGAGGGGAAGGGGTGCTCGGGCGCCAGCCGGTAATCGACGAGCAGCACCGCGCAGCTCGCCGCCGTCGAGAGGTGCGCAGCCAGCGGGAGGTAGTACGCGCCGGAGCCCGACACATACCCGCCCCCGTGGAGGTACAGGAGCCTGACGGCCGGGTCGGCGCCGGGCGCCAGGACCCACTCGGCGGGGAGGCCGTGCACGCGGACGGCACGACACTCCACGGCCGGATCGGCGGGCTCGCGGCGGGTGGCCATGCACGTCCGCAGCGCCTCCAGGTCGAAGCCATCCGCTCCGAAGGCGGGTGTCTCGCGCAGACGGCGCAGGTACTCTCGGCTCTCGGGCGAGACCACGAAGGGCGCCCCCACAGGTAGCGTCTGGTGCGTCAGGGCCCTTGCAGCTTCACGGGTTCCGGGAAGGCGACGGTGAGGTCAAGGTGGAAGCGGTCGTCTTGCGTGACCTCCCGTCCCTGCTCCTCCATGATCGCGGGGAACCGCACCTCAAAGACGGACTGCTCCCACTGCCGGAGGTCCTGGATCACCACATCGGTCGGGGCCCGAAGCTCGACGGTCGCCGCGCCCTCGGCGCCCTTGGCGATCTCGATCTTCGCCCCCTCGCCGAACCAGAGTTGGAAGCCCTGCGTGGGCGGCTCCTGGGGCAGCCCCACGATCTGTGACTCGGCATCGAAGCGCGAGACGACAACCTCCTGTCCCGCGTAGCTGTCTACCGGCAGCAGGATCGACAGCTGGAGCCCGTTCAGCCGCATCGTGGCGCCGGCCGCGATGTCGTACTCGAGGCGCAGGCCCTCCGGGATCGGGGTGACGGTCTGGGTGAACTCCAGCGCGCCGCCGTTGGTGTTGGGGATCGGCAGCGCGCCGACGAACTGCTTGCCGCCCGGCGCCGGCAGATCGGAGGCCCGCGCCGCGGCGTCCGCCTGGGGGGCGTGTTTCCAGTCCGGGCCGTGGGCGTTGAGCTCGATCACGGCCAGCGCGGTGCCGCCGCGGCTGAGCCGGATTATCCCCGACGCGTCCAAGGTCGCGGTCAGCGCGCCCTGTGCCGGGGCGCCGGCAGTCTGCAGGAGCAACGCTCCGACGGCGAGCGCCAGCGCCGTTCCCGTCCGGCCTCTGAACATGCTTCCCCTCCCGTGTCAAGGGTCGCACCGGCCTGCCGCGCAGCGGGTGCGGATTCCCCTCTTGAGAACGCTCGGGACGGGGAATCGGACCGCCGGCCGGCGGCGCGGGTGAACCTCTCTCTGCTCCGCGTGTTAGTAGAGGAGAGGTTGGCGCACCGCCGGCCGCAGGTGAAACCCTCAGTGAGACAGACGCTGCTGCTGCCGGTGGCGCTGGCGGCCCTTCCGGTTGCGTGGGCCGCAAGCGCTGAGCCGGTCATCCCCTTTGAGAGCGCTGCGTGGTCGACGCCGGAGAACGGCATCGACGCTCGGGTGCTGGCGCTCCTGCAGGCGAAGGGGCTCCAACCGGCTCTTCCGTGCTCCGACGAGGTCTTCCTCCGCCGCGTGACCCTCGATGTGATCGGCGCCCTGCCCGAACCCTCCGACGTTGAGGCCTTCGTCGGGAACCCCGACCCCGACAAGCGAGCCGCGGTGATCGAGGCGTTGCTGGCACGTCGTGAGTTCGCCGACTACTGGGCGCTCAAGTGGTGTGACCTGCTGCGGGTGAAGGCCGAGTTCCCCAGCAACCTCTGGCCCAACGCCGTCCAGGCGTACCACCGCTGGGTTCGGGAACAGGTGCGCGGTAACCGCCCCTACGACCAGTTCGCTCGCGAGTTGCTGACCTCCAGCGGAAGCAACTTCCGCGTGCCGCCGGCCAACTTCTACCGCGCCGCGCAGAGCCGGGAGCCCGAGGGGCTGGCCGAGGTGGCCGCCCTGACCTTCATGGGCACCCGGGTGGCGAGCTGGCCCGCCGAGGAGCGGGACGCGCTCGCGGCGTTCTTCTCGCGGGTCGCCTACAAGAAGACGGAGGAGTGGAAGGAAGAGATCGTCTACCTCTCCCTCGACGCCACGACTCCGCTGGATGTCACCTTCCCCGACGGGACCCAGGCTACGATTGCGGCCGGCGAGGATCCGCGCGTGGCCTTCGCTGACTGGCTGGTCCGACCGGGGAACCCGTGGTTCGCGCGCAACATCGCCAACCGCGCATGGTTCTGGCTGATGGGTCGAGGCGTGGTCCACGAGCCGGACGACATCCGGCCGGACAACCCCCCGGCGAACCCGGAGCTGCTCCCCTATCTGGAGCGCGAGCTGGTGAGCGCGGACTACGACCTGAAGCGCCTCTACCGCCTGATCCTCAACTCCCGCACCTATCAGCAGTCGTCCATCCCACAGAGCCCGACGGCCGAGGCGGAAGCTCTGTTCGCGTGCTACCCTGTACGGCGGTTGGACGCCGAGGTCCTCATTGACGCCCTGGACTGGGTCGGCGGTACGGGCCAGAGCTACGCCAGCCCCATCCCGGAGCCCTTCACCTACATCCCGGAGGAGCGTCGCTCCATCGAGCTCGCGGACGGGAGCATCACCAGCCTGTTCCTGGAGATGTTCGGGCGCCCGCCGCGCGACACCGGGCTCGAAGCGGAGCGCAATAACCAGCCCTCCGACGCCCAGCGCCTCTTCCTGCTGAACTCGACGGACGTGCATCGTCGGATCACCGCCAGCCCTCGGCTCCGGCGGATCGCCATCGCGGCGCGGGGAGACCGGTCGCAGCTGGTGCGCGACGTGTACCTGACGCTGCTGTCCCGCGAGCCAACGCCCCCGGAGCAGGCGGCGGCGGAGGCCTACTTCGGGACGCCCGAGCTGACGGCGGCGGATGCGGCCACCGACCTCGCGTGGGCGCTCATCAATACCATGGAGTTCCTCTATCGGCATTGACGAGGGTCTCGGGTTCCGAGCCCTGAGAAGCGCCACCAGTGGGGAGGCAGACATGGACAAGCAGGAAGCGATGAGTGGGGTGACCCGGAGGGCTGCGCTGAAGACGGCCCTGTTCGGGGCTGCCGGAGCAGCGCTGGCGGGGAGGGGCGTGGCCGGGGCACAGCTCGGCGGCCGCCCCAAGCCGGCGGTTGCCGCCACGACGAAGGCGAAGGCCGTCATCCAGGTTTGGATGTGGGGTGGGCCGACGCACCTGGATACCTTCGACCCGAAGCCGGAGGCCGGGCGGGACTACTGCGGGCCGCTGAGCAACCCGATCGAGACGAACGTCGCCGGCATTCGCATCGGGCAGCTGTTGCCGCGCCTCGCTCAGCAGGCGGACAAGTACTCCCTGATCCGCAGCGTCACCCACGGGAACAACGGGCATGAGACCGCGGCCTACATCCTGCAGACGGGACACGAGCCCGGCGGGCGGCTGCTGTTCCCTTCCATCGGGGCGCTGGTCTCGCGCTTCAAGGGTCACGACGGCGGCTACGTGGGGCTCGTCCCCCCGTACGTGGTGCTGACCCAGCCCCAGGGCCGCTTCGATGAGGCCGGGTTCCTGGGGCCGCGCTACAAGCCCTTCGCGACCGGCGGTGACCCGAACGCGAACCGCTTCATCGTCGAAGGCGTCGTCGCGGGGAACATCAGCGACGATCGGCAGCGCAGCCGGCGCGAGCTCCTGCACTCGCTGGACAGCCTCAAGACGGCCCTGCCGCCCGACCATGCGCAGGCCGTGAAGCTCGCCTCCACCGAGGCGAAGGCCTACGACATGATTCTGGGCGATTCGGGCAAGCTCTTCGACCTCTCCCAGGAGGACGATGACCTCCGCCAGCGTTACGGCCGGAACACCTTCGGCCAGTCGTGCCTGGTGGCGCGCCGGCTCGTGGCCGCCGGGGTGCCGTATGTCACCATCAACCACGGGGGCTGGGACACGCACAAGGAGCACTTCGAGACGATGGCCTGGAAGCTGCCGCAGCTCGACGCGGGCCTGGCGACGCTACTGGAGGACCTCGCGGCGGTCGGGCTGCTGGACAGCACCATCGTCTGGTGTGCGGGCGAGTTCGGCCGCACGCCGCGCGTGGCCTGGGAGGCGCCGTGGAACGGGGGACGCCACCACTACGGCCAGTGCTTCTCGGCGCTGGTGGCCGGCGGCGGCTTCAAGGGCGGCCACGTGGTCGGCGCCTCGGACGCGAAGGGCGAGGAGCCGGCTGAGCGCCCCATCTCGCCGCAGGACCTACTGGGGAGCATCTGCGAGCTGCTGGGGATCGACCCTGACGGCCCGCTGCCCAACCCGCGCGGCATGGACATCACGGTCATGGCCTCTGAGGCGGGCGGGGTCAAGGGCTCGGGTCGACTTACCGAGATCATGTAGGCTGAGGTCGCAGACATGGGACGTTGGAGCGGGCTTGCGGCGGCCGTGCTCATCGCCGGCGCCGCGGGCGGATGGGCCCGGGCCCAAGGGGGCGCGCCGCACATCGGGTACGTGTACCCGGCGGGCGGCTGCCAAGGCACGACCTTCCGGGTCACCGTCGGCGGCCAGTTCCTGCGGAACGCGGACGGTGCCCACGTGTCCGGCGAGGGCGTGCGCGCCTCGGTCGCGGAGTATGTCCGCCCCCTGGACGATGGGGAGCTGGGGGATGTCGGTCGGTTCCTGTACCAGCTCGTGCGCCGCCGCTGGAGCGCGAGGGTGATGGAGGCCGTGGCGACGGAGGAGGCCACCGAGCCGCCGCTGCCGGACCACCCCTGGCTGAGGGACATGGACGGACGAAGCCCGGCGGAGCTGCGCGAGTTGCGCACCAGGCTCTTCGACGAGAAGAAGCAGCCAAACGCCCAGATCGAGGAACAGGTCGAGGTCGAGGTGACCGTCGACCCCGAGGCTCCTCCCGGCGAGCGGGAGCTGCGGCTGGCCACGCCTCTGGGGCTGAGCAACCCGATGCGGTTTGAGGTGGGCGGGCTGCCGGAGGTTCGCGAGGCCGACCTCGCCGGCGTTGAGGACTCGGATCCGCGAGCCGTCGACCTCCCGGTGGTGATCAACGGGCAGATCACCCCCGGCGACGTGGACCGGTTCCGCCTGAGGGCCCGGGAGGGACAGCGCCTCGTGATCCGGACACAGGCCCGGCGCCTCATCCCGTACCTCGCGGACGCCGTGCCCGGCTGGTTCCAGGCGACGATGACCCTCCGGGACCCCCATGGAGTGGAGGTCGCCTACGAGGACGACTACCGCTTCGATCCGGACCCGGTGCTGCTCTACGCAGTGCCGGAGGACGGGGTCTACGAACTGGAGGTGCGCGACGCGATCTACCGGGGCCGCGATGACTTCGTGTACCGGCTCTCCGCCGGGGAGTTGCCCTTCATCACCCACGTCTTCCCGCTCGGGGGACCGGCGGGCGCACAGACGACTGTCTCCGTCGCCGGGTGGAACCTGCCGACCGACCGCCTGACCCTTCCGACGGAGCGCGATGGGCCGCCGCTGCGCTCGGTCTCCCTCGGCGGCCAAGCGGGTCCGAGCCTTGAGGTGCCCTATGCAGTGGGCGATCTACCGGAGGCGCTGGAGACCGAGCCGAACGACTCACCGGAAGCCGCTCAGCCCGTCATGACGCCCCTGACCATGAACGGCCGGATTGGCGAGCCGGGGGATGTGGACGTCTTTCGCTTCGAGGGCCGGGCCGGTGATGAGGTCGTGGCGGAGGTTCTCGCCCGCCGCCTCGGCTCGCCCTTGGACTCGGCCCTGTGGCTGCTGGACGCCGAAGGGAATCCGGTGGCCCTGAACGACGACCACCCGGACCCGGAGACCGGCCTGATCACGCACCAGGCGGATTCGTACGTGCGAGGCCGGTTGCCCGGGGACGGGACCTACCGGCTCGTGCTCGCGGACACGCAGCACCAGGGCGGCGAGGCGTTCGCCTACCGTCTGCGTGTTGCGCCGCCCCGGCCCGACTTCTCGGTGCGGGTGACCCCCTCGACGGTCAGCCTGGCCCCCGGGCGGGGCGCGACGGTGACGTTCCACGCCGTCCGGAGGGACGGCCTTGCCGGGGAGATCGACGTCTCGTTGTCGAACGCTCCCGAGGGTTGGGCCCTGAGCCAGTGGCGCATCCCCGCCGACAAGGACTCGGTCGAGGCCACGCTCACGGCGCCGCGGGGCCTGTCGCGCAAGACGATCACGCTGCGGTTTGAGGCCCAGGCCGTGGTTGACGGCGCCCCGGTTCTCCGCCCCGTCACTCCGGCAGAGGACATGATGCAGGCGTTCCTGTATCGGCACCTGGTTGCGCAGGAGGAGTTCCTGGCCGCGGTGACGGGCTCCCGGCCGGTGCCTGCCGTATGGCGGCCCCTGGTGCCGGGCGCGCGCCCGAGGATCGGGCCGGCTCCGGTGCGCATCCCGCTGGGGGGAACGGCGCAGGTGCTGGTCGAAGCCCCCGCAACGCTGCCCGACCGTCGCCAAACGCCCCTGGCCGAGACGCGCTTCGCTCTCAGCGACCCGCCCCGGGGCCTGGTGCTGCAGGAGGCCGTCGTCGGGCCGACCGGGGTAACGCTGACCCTCAAGGCCGACCCGTACATCGCGCACGCCGGCGATGTCTCCAACCTGATCGTCGAGGCGTTCACCGACGTGGCGGGCGACCCCTCGACACAAGAACCGGGCGCTCGAGCCCAGCGTGTCTCCCTCGGCGTCCTCCCCGCCATCCCCTTCGAAGTCGAGCGTCCCTGACGGCCGCTCGCTCACCCGCGCGCCGGGCACCGTTCCATCACGCGTGGGCGATCTCGGCTGAAGCGATGCGGTCGAGGCGGAAGCTGCGTGGCGCCCCACGTTCCCGACAGAAGGCGGCGAGCAGTAGCCCGCCCCTCTGTTCCAGCCGGATCGGGCGAACGACACGCTCCCCCTTCGCCGAACCGCCGAGGTAGGTCATGCGCAGGTCGGCCCCACGCTTGAGGGCGTCCACAATGGCGGGCCGGGGAT
>VGFB01000100.1 GCA_016869015.1 Armatimonadota bacterium | reverse complement strand
CCGCTCGGTCTTCGCCAGCCGCTCCCACAAGCCCTGGAGATCGAGGAGTGACGCGCTCCGCTCGCCGCTCCAGACGCCTTGCAGACCGGTCAGCAAGGCCTCGGCTTCGGGAACCTCCGTCCGCAAGGCCTCGGCGTGCTCCCCAAGCACGTCCCGATCCCGAACGGCCCCGAGCCCGTCATTGAGCTGATCGACGAGTGCCAGCAGTTCCTTGCCACGACGCCGAGGGAACAACGGGCGGAAGAGGCGCATCGTCTCCCGCAGCCGTTTCACGGCGATCCGCAGATCGTGGATGCCGTCCACATCCCCGGTCAGGGCCGGCTCGACGAACTTCAGCACCTCCGCCCGTTTAGCATCGAGGAGACGCCCGGCGGCGACGCCGACCGGCATGTCGGCCTGGAGCCTCGACGGAAGGATGGGTTTGGCCATCGGAACCTCAGGTCGGGGTCGTCACCCCTGACTCCAAGTACTGGAGGAGCGGCTTCAGCCGCGACGCCGTGGATGTTCAGGGCGTCGGCGCAACGTCATCGCGGCTGAAGCCGCTCCTACAAACACCGTGCACCGCCCGAGTTAGCGCACTAGCACGTAACATGCAGCAGCAACGCCTTGGGTCCCGGGGTGCTGTTGTAGAGCTGCACGGCCTTGGGAGTCGGCAGAAGCCGCCAGTCCAGCCCGCAGGAGACAAGGAACTGCTTGGCGTCGTCGCTCAGCCGGATCATGCCCTGGAAGCCGCCCCCGATGATCAGCAGGTCCGGGCCGCCCTTGGTGACCTGCTCCAGCTCCTCAGCGTCGACGAGGTGGGAGGTGCCGTACGCCTTGCGAAGGCGGGACTTGCGCCGCTTGCGCACCTTCCCGTCCCGGCGGATGTGGATGTCGTGTGCGAGCTCCTCGCCTCCGACGGTCACGGAACCGAACTCGATCGCGTCGATGATCGGCGCCGGACGCTGCGGCCGGGACGGTCCATCGTCACTGCCGGCCAGCGGCTCCACCATCGGGCCCTCGAGCTGCGCGCGCGCCAGCGCCGCGGCGCCGAGGGCCACGGCGTCATCCCCGAGCTGCGATGGAACGAGTCGCAGAGCATCGCGCGAGCCGGTAAGGGGATCGGCGCGGACCTCCGCCTCGATGCGCGGCAGGAGGAAGTCGGCGCACGCCTCGAAGACGCCACCACCGAGGATGATCAGGTCGGGATCCAGCAGATGGCGGATGGTGAGCACGCCCTGCGCCAGGTAGTGGGCCGCGCGGGCCATGACCTCGGTCGCCACTTCGTCGCCGGCGGCGAGGGCTTTGGACAGCGCCCGGCTCCGGATGCGCTCATCGCCCGCGGTGTCGCTCAGTTCCGACGGGCGTCCGTCCTCAATGGCGGCGCGGATGTCGCGCTCGATGGCGGTGCGGCTGGCGAGGGCCTCGAAGCACCCGCGGTTGCCGCAACCGCACTCCGGCCCGTCAACCATCAGGACGAGGTGGCCGATCTCTCCGGCGAGGTCCTCGGGACCGCTGCGCACCTGTCGGTCGATGACCACGCCCCCTCCGATGCCCGTGCCGACGAACATCCCGACGACGGTGTTCGCCCCGCGTCCGGCCCCCAGCCATACCTCGGCCAGCGTGCCCAGGTTTACGTCGTTGCCCAGAAAGACGGGCACACCGAGGCGCTCCTGCAGGCTCCCGGCGAGGTCGTGGTCGTCGATCTCGAGGTTGGGGGCTGTAACGAAGCGCCCGGTCTGGCTGTCGACGACCCCGGGGACGGCCACGCCGATGCCGCCGGCATCGGCGCAAGTCCGTCCGGCCTCGCCCAGCGCGCCCTCGATGGCCTCCACGATCTGGTCGGCCAGAGGCGAGCCGTCCGTTCGGGTGGAGAGCTTGGCGCGGCCCGCGATCTCGCCCGGCCCGCTGACGACGAGCGCGAGGATCTTGGTACCGCCGAGGTCAACGCCGACGTACTGCTGCGGACTGGCGGCCATGGTGGGTCGCCTCCTGAAGGGTTCTACCGGCCCGTCACTCGCTCTCCTCCAGCAGAGCTGCCAGGACCTCGCGGACGCGGTCTGAGAGCAAGCGCCGCTCCTCATGTCGTTCCTCGCGCGGCGAGTAGGCGGGCTCGTGGAGCGCGTCGACCGCCCCGCTCCCCGCCGGCACCATGTCTTCCACCACCGGCCAGACGTGACGTTGCACCTCTCGGAAGGCGTGCTGAATGTCGGCGCCGGCGTCGACGACCGTGAAGCCGTACTCCTGGGTCATCGCCTCGAACTGCGCCAGAAGAGCGGTCTGGTGCTTCATGAAGGCGTCGTAGAGCGTCTCCTCCGCGAGGTAGTCCATGCCCGACTCCCAGAAGTCGAAGCCGCCGGCGGCTAGCGCTCTGGGCAGCAGCGCCGACAGGGAGATCTTCAGGTACACGGTCAGGGTCGGCTTGAGCGCGAAGCCGTAGAGCTTCCGCAGCCACTCCTGCTCCATCCCGCGTACGGCCGCCCGCGCCATGAGCGAGTAGATGTACCGGTCGGTCACTACCACGTACCCCGCGCGCAGGGCCGGGACGATCTCGGTCTCGAGGCGGTCGGCGAAGTCGGTCGCGTAGAACAGGCACTGCGTGCGCCGGCCCATCGTGTGGCCTTGCTTGGCGGTCTGGATGTCCTGACCGGCGAGCCGGCCGCGCGTCAGGCCGGTATCGTGTACGGCCACGCCTCGCCGCTCCAGCCAGTTGCGCAGCAGTTGCATCTGCGTGCTGCGCCCGACGCCGTCGGTGCCCTCGATGACGATCAGCCGGCCGGGCAACTGCTCGGGCAACTCCAGGCCGGGGATCGGCGTCCAGAAGTACTCGGTCTGCATCTAGGCTTCCCCCTCCCTCAGCGGCCGGTAGATGCGGCCGTCATCGGGCCGGGACAGCAGCCCGTCGAGGTACGGCTCCACGATCTCGCGCACCTGCTGCTGCTGCACGCCGATGGGCAGCGTGCCGTCGATGACCGTCAGGCCGAACTCCTCCACGATCCGCTCGTACTCCTCCAGTATCCGCGCCTGGAAGAGCTTGAAACTGGCGACGACATCGTCCGCCAGGCCCAGGTCCATGCCGGCTTCGTACCACTTCAGCTCGGGCCGGCCCGAGAGGATCCGGTCCAGGGCGACGTCCAGCGGCACGCGGAAGTAGAACCCCACCGTGGGTCTCACCGCGAAGGAGTACAGCTCGCGGATCCAGGCGGGGTCGCAGCCGCGCGCGCCGTCGCGGGCGAAGGCGGTGTACACGTACCGGTCGGCCAGCACCGCCGCGCCGGCCTGCAGCGGCGGGATGATGCTGCGCTCCGTGCGGTCGGCGAAGTCGGTCGCATGGGTGAGGCTGAAGGTGAGGGGCTGCAGCAAGTGCCGCCGCTTGCCGCGAGAGGTCGTGCGCTTCACCAGAGGCGAGGAGTTCCACTCCGAGAAGAACGCCGCGTGCCCCCGAGACAGTAACCACTTGTACAGCAGATCGATCTGAGTGCTCTTCCCCGAGCCGTCGATGCCCTCGACCACGAACAACCGCCCACGATACTGCTCGCTGGGTTGCACGCCGCGCCCTCCATTCCCCGGCCGTCGCGGCTTGCGCCCGATGTCCGCAACTCCCGGAGGTCGATTGGGGACAGCATCCTATCATCCGCCTAGCCAAGACGCAAGGGTCGGGGCCCTAGATGACCCCAGCCTCTTGCGAAACCGATCCGGCCCGAGAGCTGGGGCCGGATGAGGCGTGATGGAGGTCACATACCCCAGCTGGGGGGAGGTTCTGGGGGTTGGCGGGAGCCGGGGCGGGGATTTCACCCCGTAAGGACAGGACTGCCTCGTCGGGCGGCGAATCGATGCGGTTGAGCGCCATCATCGAGGCCGCAATCGGAGGCAGTCATGAGTGGTTTCGCGGTTCAGCCGGAGTTGCCCTTCGAGGAGTTCGTGGCGGAGAAGGATGACAACCGGCGGCTGGAGTGGGTCTTGGCGACGCTGCCCGATGGGCCGTTGCTGCGCTATCTACGGGAGCCGCGGGAGGGTCGCCGGAACGAGTATCCGGTCGAGGTACTGTGGCGGTGTGTGGTGGCGAAGTTCGTCTACCAGATCAAGACGTACGCGGAGTTGATCCGGGAGTTGTGGCGCAATGGGTCGTTACGTCGGCTCGTGGGGCTCGAGGGATCGATCCCGCGGGATTACCATTTCAGCCGGCTTCTGAAGCAGCTGAGCAGTCCGGTGGGTCGGCGGCTGTTGCAGGCGATGTTCGCGGAGCTGGTGCGGCGGATTGGGGCGGTCGAGGCCGGGTTGGGTGAGTACGTAGCGGTGGACGGGACGGCGGTGCATGCGTACAGCAACGCGAAGAAGGCGCGGCGGGGCCAGGGCAGCGACCCGGACGCGAAGTGGGGGACGCGGACGAAGTGGGAGAGGCCGCCGACGGCGGCTTCGGCGCAGGTGGAGAAGCGCGAGGAGCATTGGTTCGGGTACGTGGTGGAGCTGCTGGTGGACTGTGAGAGCGAGCTGCCGCTGGGGTACGCCGTGAACCCGGCGAACGCGGCGGAGACGTTGCAGCTCCGGCCGCTGCTGGAGGCGTATCAGGCCACGCATCCACAGTTGGCCGAGCGGGCGCAGGCGGTGATCGCGGATAAGGGGTACGACTCGCGGGAGAACTGCGCGCATGTGCTGCGGGAGTTGGAGGCGCTGGCGATCATCAAGCTGCGACGGCGGCTGGCGGGCGACGCGATCGACCAGAGCGCGGCGTGCTGCTGCACGGAGTTGGGGACGCCGATCTGCCCCAGCGGGCACCCGATGAAGTACTGGGGCCGCGACGGACACGTGCTGAAGTGGCGCTGTCCGGCCAAGGTCGGGAAGCATCCGCCCACCTGCACCTTCCGCGGCGGCTGCGGAACGCCCTCGGCGTATGGGCGCACGGTGAAGATCAGCTGTTGGGAGGACCCGCGCCGCTGGCCCGGGGTCTGGCGGGAGAGCCGCACGTTCGAGAAGCTGTACCGGAAGCGGACCGCGGCGGAGCGAGTGAACAGCCGCCTGAAGCAGCACCTGCTGCTGGATGATCTGACGATCCGGGGGATCGGGAAGGTCGAGGTGCACGTGGCGCTGGGGCTGACGGTGATGCTGGCCGGGGCCACTGCGATGATTGAGCAGGGCCGGAGCGAGCGAATGCGGCGCACCGTCCGCCTCGCGTCCTGACGGAACGCTCGCCGCAAACCTGTACCGCCAGGGGAGGAGTGCGTCTCAACACCTCGGAGGCTCGCGAGGGCAACGTCCAAACCTGCACCTCCAGCGCTCGGCGCCTCCCGACAACCGCCCGCGACCGCTGGCGAGACCCAGCTCGCCGTCCGACCGGTGCCAACCCACCTGCACGGCGCGGGCTATCGCAAGAGCCTGCTTTGGCCTGTTCTTGGTTGACCCGGCCGGACGGTTCGTGTATACTGCTGCGGTTGATTGGTCGAGTGCTCGGAAAGCGAGGCGAACCGACTTGTCGAGAGAGGCGTCCGAGAGGCCGCGAGGGCGGCCGCGAGGGGGCGGACCCCGTAAGGGCGGACCCCGACGCAAGCGACGGCGAGTGTGCAACTTCTGCGCAGACCGGCGCACCTTCATCGTGGACTACAAACACGTCCGCACACTCCGCGACTACCTGGACGAGCGGGGTCGGATCCGCAAGGCCCGGCAGACGGGAGCGTGCCGCAAGCACCAGAGGAAGCTGGGTCGCGCGATCAAGCTCGCGCGCCAGATGGCGCTCGTGCCGTACACGACGGACTAGGCCCGCTTTGCGGCGCCTTACGCTGCCCAACATCACCGCCCAACCGTCGGGTCCCGGCGCGGGACGCGGCGGGAGGCGGCGTGTGTGGCCGTCTGCGTGCGAGGCAAGGCCTCGCGGTGGACAAGCCACTGGAGCCAAATGACGATGAGCGACGGCGGCCTTCACGTAAGTTCCCGCAGGGCTCTCAGCGAGAGCGGCGTCACGATCATCGACGTGAAGGGCGACCTGGCGGGGCAGACCGCGGACGAGATGGCTCAGGCGCTCACGCGCTTGATTGCTGCGGGGCGACGCAATGTGGTGCTGAACCTGGGCGGGACGGACATGATCAGCACCCAGGGGATCGCCCACTGCGTCGCCGCGCAGAAGCGGCTGCGGGAGCGAGGCGGCAAGTTGAAGATCGCGGGGGCCTCGACGGAACTGCGGCGCATCTTCGACCTGGTCTCGCTGGCCTCCGTCATCGAGTGCTACCCCGAGGTGCGTCACGCGGTCGACGCTTTCCGCGGGGGCGCGCCGCCTCCCCCCAAGAAGGCCAAGAAGAAGTCGGCTTAGGCCCTACCCCTCGACGGCAACTCCACTGCAGTCGGGCTGTCCAACCTCGCGGGGGCTGGTCGGACCCGCGGGGCCGCGCCAACGCGGGCTCGCCCGTCCATCCGGAACCAGGAATCCTCGTTCGCGACAGCGAATTTCGACCGACCCCTGTGGGAGGCCGGGCGCCTTGGCGGCGATCCGATACCGACGGCAGAAGACCGCTTGGCAGGTCGGCCTGCTGACGGCCGACGTGCTCAGTGGCGTTCTGGCCCTCAGCATCGCCCCCAGCATCTTGCGCTGGGTCGCGGGCGAGGGCGGCGGCGCGCTGACCGGCGCGTGGCCCGAGGGTGTGGTGCTGGGCGCGTGGCTGGTCGCCTCCCTCAAGCACCCCGGTTATCTGCCCCGGCCCCACCGACCGCTCATCACCACGGCCAGCCAGTGCCTCCTGGCCGTGGCAACGGGCTCAGGAGGCGCCATCGTGCTGCTCTACCTGCTGGCTCCGGCCGGCGGAGTCGCGCGGGAGTTGCTGATCCCGGCGACGGCCGCGATGTTCGCGCTGACGGTGGTTACCCGCCACCTGGCCGGGGCTCTGGCTTCGCGGGAGGCCTTCGCGGAGCGCTATCTCATCCTGGGGAACGGCGACCGATCGCAGGCGATCACCGACGCGCTGGGCAACGGCCGCCATCCCCATCAGAAGATCGTGGGGCTCATCCCCTTTGACGGCTCCGCGGGTCCGCCCGGCGACGTACCGGTCTTCGCCGCCCCGGACTCCGTGGCGGCCCTGCTCGCGGACTTGGCAGTGACACACGCCGTCGTCTGTCAACCCCAACCGCTGCCAAGGCAGGTTGCGCGCTGCGTGGCGGAGTGTGAGGCGGCGGGCGTCGCCGTTCAGTCCATGGAAGCCGCCTACGCGGTCCTGACCCGCCGCGCGCCCATCTTCCACGTCGGTGACGAGTGGATTGCCAGTCTGGAGGCCTCCGCGCGAACGCCCTATGCCACGCGCGTCAAGCGGGTCCTGGACATCGTGCTTGCGGCAGCAGGGCTGCTCGTGCTCTCGCCGCTGATCCTGCTGCTCGCGCTCCTCGTCCGGCTCACCTCGAAGGGCCCGGCGTTCTACCGCCAGGAGCGCGTGGGGCGGCACGGTCGACGCTTCACGTTCACCAAGCTCCGCACGATGGTGGAGAATGCGGAGGCCCAGACGGGGCCGGTCTGGGCGGCCGCGGACGACCCCCGCGTGACGCCCATCGGCCGCGTGCTGCGTCGGACGCGACTCGACGAGCTGCCGCAGTTGTGGAGCGTCCTGATCGGCGACATGAGCCTCGTCGGCCCGCGGCCGGAGCGGCCGCATTTCGTCGAGCGATTCCTCGAGGAGATCCCCCTCTACGGAAAGCGTCTCCTCGTTCTGCCGGGCGTGACCGGGTGGGCGCAGGTGCATCGCAGCTACGACTCCTCGGTGGAGGACGTCATCGACAAACTGCGGTACGACCTCTTCTACGTGAACCACGTCTCCGCCAAGCTCGACCTCCTGATCCTGCTGAAGACCCTCGATGTGGTCCTCTTCGGCCGCGGGGCGCGGTAGCGCCCGACCACCGCGCGGCAGAGCATGGCAGTCCTCTTGCAGCCGGAGAACCGCCGGCCTTGGGAAGGCCCGCGCGGCTGAGGCCGAGAAACCAGCGCGTCACCGAAGGCGAGGGGAGGTCTCATGGAACGCCTGTTGACCGCCGCGACACTTCTCATCGGGCTGGCGCCTGCCTCTCACGCCCAGACGGGCCCCCTGGACGGTCTGTGGCGCCCACTCCCCGGGCGCAGCCTGCGGAGCTCCAGCGCCGACGCGAACTGGCGGGACGGCAATGGCGACGCCCGCGCCATCGAACCGGGACAGACACTCACCTTGGGTGAGCTTACCGGCCCGGGGATCATCCAGCACCTCTGGTTCACCGTCGCCTCAGACGACCCCCACTACCCGCGGAACCTGACGCTGCGGATCTACTGGGACGGTGCGGTCGCGCCCGCCGTCCAGACGCCGCTCGGCGACTTCTTCGGCGTCGGGCACGGGCTGAGCGATGTGACGCTCAACTCCCTGCCGGTGCACATCTCTTCGGACGGACGCGCGCTGAACTGCTACTGGCCGATGCCCTTCCGTCGGCAGGCCCGCGTCACCGTTACGAACGACTCGCCGGTCCACCGGACCAACGCCCTCTTCTGGTACCTCGACTGGCAGCAGGTCAGGAGCCTGCCCGAGGACACGCGGTACTTCCACGCGCAGTACCGTCAGGAGTCCCCGGCCGCGGCGGGCGACTACCTGATCCTCGACGCGGAGGGCGAAGGGCACTATGTCGGGGTCGTCTACTCGGTCCAGAACTCGATGCCGGGCTGGTTCGGCGAAGGTGACGACCGTTTCTACATCGACGGGGAGGCCGAGCCGTCGCTGCGGGGCACCGGGACGGAGGACTACTTCTGCGACGCGTGGGGGTTCCGGGAGTTCAACGGGCCCTACTACGGCGTGTCGCTGTGGGAGGGCTACGACGCGGGCGATCGGGGCACCGTGTATCGCTGGCACATTCCGGACCCGGTGCACTTCGCCCGGTCGCTGCGGTTTACAATCGAACACAAGGGCTCCTACGTGAACGAGCAGGGCGAGTTCACCTCCCACTTCCAGGAGCGGCCGGACTACCTCTCCAGCTGCGCGTTCTGGTACCAGGTTCCCCCCGCGAAGCGCTTCCCACCCTTGCCGCCCGCGGCCGAGCGCATTCCGCCGCAGAACGCGGTGGTCAT
>VGFB01000099.1 GCA_016869015.1 Armatimonadota bacterium | reverse complement strand
GCGAAGCGGTTCGTCCGTTCAGCAGTGAGCTTCGCGAGCTTCGTCCGCAGGTCCCCTGGTCCCAGATCGTTGGGATACGGCACATCCTGGTCCACCAGTACTACAGGACCGACCCCGACGTTGTATGGGCCGTCGTCGAGAACGACCTACCCAACCTCAAGGCCACTGTCCAAGGGCTGTTGGATGAGCTGGGGGCGGACGAGATGGGCAGGGCGTGAGCCGCGGCCGAACGGCCTGGCCCGACGGTGATGGCAGCGCGGGTCCCTACGGCGTCCTCCGGCGCCGGCGGGCGCTCAGTTCGTGGACATCCGCCCGATCCTTGGGCCGACCGGCGGCGCGCTTGTTCGTCTTCAGGTGGTCCAGGCTGATGAATGGAACCTCGGTGTCGCCCAGGTGCTCGACGACTCGCTTCTCGTAGCATTCGTCGAAGGCGACACCGGAAATGGTTGTCAGGACCTCAATGCGAAACGGCCGCTCGCCCATCCGCACCACCGCGTCGGGATCGGTGAACAGTTCAGGAGAGAGCTCCGGCACGTCGAAGCCGAACTCCCGGATCGCGGCGGCGACCCTCTCGGCGTTCTCCGCGCTCGGCCCGACCCAGACGTCCATGTCCCCGGTCGCCCGCACATACCCGTAGTAGTTCACGGCGTAGCCGCCTACGAGCAGGAACCTAGCGCCCTTCGCGCCGAGCAACCTCAAGAACTCTCTTAAGTCGTCCTGTATCGGTGGTATAGCCATAGAAGGCCTGCCTCAGCGCCTCGAGGGCCCGCAGTCGCTCCACAGGGGGCTTGCTCAGCCAGTACTCGAGCGCATCATCCGGGTCGTCCCGCGACCCGACCGAGAACACCTTCCTGTTGACCCTGAAGTCGTTCACGTCTCCCTCCGCCGCCATTCTACACCAAAGCGCGTCGCGCTGGAAGCCTGGCGCGTACGCGGCGGCCGCGAGGAGTTCGCTGCTCCCGCAACGAACCTGTTGCCGCCGTGATTCACTGGAACCTGAAAGGCGGGACAGGCATGGGCCGTCTGAAGCAGTCACTCTCCTGGTGGTGTTACGCGCGACCGGACCTCGACCCGGTACAGCTGATCGGGGAGGCCGCGCGGATCGGGTATGCCTCGATCGAGATGGGCCCCGAGGAGTACTGGTCGGTCATTGACGAAGTCGGGATGCAGGTCGCCATCATCGGCGGCCACGGGACGCTGGTCGACGGGCTGAACAAGCGCAGCAACCACGACCGGATCGAGGCGGAGATCCGGGCCAACCTCGACAAGGCCGTTGCCAACAAGATCCCCAGCCTCATCTGCTTCAGCGGCAACCGCGAGGGCCTAGCCGACGATGAGGGCGCGCGAATCTGCGCCGAGGGGCTGAAGCGCGTCGCCGGCGCGGCGGAGCAGGCCGGCATCACCCTCTGCGTCGAGCTGCTGAACAGCAAGGTCGACCACAAGGACTACCAGTGCGACCGGACGCCCTGGGGCGTCGAGGTCTGCAGGCTCGTCGGCTCGCCCAACGTGAAGCTGCTTTACGACATCTACCACATGCAGATCATGGAAGGCGACCTCCTCCGCACCATCCGCGACAACATCGAGTACATCGGCCATTTCCACACCGCGGGCAACCCGGGCCGCAACGACATGGACGAGACCCAGGAGATCTACTACCCGGCCGTCGCGCGGGCGATCGCCGACACGGACTACCAGGGCTACGTCGGTCACGAGTTCATCCCCAAGGGTGATGTCCTCGAGGCCATCGGCGCGGCGTACGAGACGTTCGACGTGTAGGGGGCAACGTCCACCACGAAGACGCGAAGAGCACGAAGCGGCGCGGAGACGGCAAGGCAAGGGATACGGAGTACCTGTCGCGAGGTCGGCGACGGCCTCATCGCCGGCAAGCCCGTAGGGGGAGGGCAAGAGGTGAGCGCCGACGAGCGGGCAAGCACAGTCAGGCGGGTGGACACACCCTTGCCGGAGAGCGTCGAGCAGGTGGCGACGGCCGTGGTGGATGCCGCCTACGCGGTGCACAAGGCCCTCGGGCCAGGGCTGCTGGAGAGCGCGTACGAAGCCTGCCTGAGTTACGAGCTGCGGAAGCGAGGGCTGGCCGTCCGCTCACAGGTTGTAATGCCCATCGTGTACGACGGCGTGACCCTCGCCGAGGGCTTCCGCGCGGACATGGTGGTGTGCGACTGCGTGCTCGTTGAGCTGAAGTGTGTGGACGCTGTCCTGCCCGTTCACGAGGCGCAGGTGCTGACTTACCTGCGCCTGTCCGGGTTGCCGATCGGCTTCCTGATCAACTTCCATGCGCCGCTGCTAAAGCTTGGGATCAAGCGCTTCCGAGCGTAATGGCCGTGGACGTTCCGTTCCGTCACCCTTGGCCGCTGCCGTCTTCGTGGTAGGTGTGCCTTGCCGTAACCTTGGCCGTTGCCGTCTTCGTGGTAGGTGTGCCTTGCCGCAACCTTGGCCGCTGCGGTCTTCGTGGTAGGTGTGCCTTGCCGTAACCTTGGCCGTTGCCGTCTTCGTGGTAGGTGTGCCTTGCCGTAACCTTGGCCGCTGCCGTCTTCGTGCCGCTTCGCGTTCTTCGCGTCTTCGTGGTAGGTGTGCCTTGCCGTAACCTTGGCCGTTGCCGTCTTCGTGGTAGGTGTTCGATGCCATGAGCCACGCTCCACCGACGGCCGTGACGATCGTGATCCCCGTGCTGAACGAGGCGGAGAGCCTGCCGCAGCTCGCCGACGAGATCAAGGCCGTCGCCCAGCAGGAGGAGTGGGGACTGCAGGTCGTCATGGTGGACGACGGCAGCACCGACGACACCTGGACGGTGATTGGCCGGCTGGCGTATCAGGACGCGCGGTTCCAGGGCATCCGCTTCCGGCGGAACTTCGGGAAGGCGGCGGCTCTGGCGGCGGGTTTCGCGCAGGCGCGGGGCGAGATCGTCGTCACGCTGGACGGCGATCTGCAGGATGATCCGGCTGAGGTGCCCAAGCTCCTGGCGCGGCTGGCTGAGGGCTGCGATACCGTGAGCGGTTGGAAGCGGACCCGTCGCGACCCGTGGCACAAGGTCTGGCCGAGTCGGATCTTCAACCTTCTGGTGGCCTGGCTGACGGGGGTGCGGCTGCACGACGTGAACTGCGGCCTGAAGGCCTACCGGCGGGAGGCGGTCGAGGAGGTCGCCCTGTATGGGGAGCTGCACCGGTTCATCCCGGTGCTGGCTCATGCCAAGGGCTTCCGACCGGGCGAGGTGGAGGTGAACCACCGGCCGCGGCGACACGGGCGGAGCAAGTTCGGCGCGCGCCGCTTCCTGCGCGGACTTCTCGACCTGCTGACGGTGAAGTTCCTCACCGGGTATGGCACGCGACCGTTGCACCTGTTCGGGGGGCTGGGCCTGGCCTCGTTCGGCGTTGGCATGGCCGGCGTCACGTACTTGGCGATCCTGTGGCTGATGGGACGGGGACCGATCGGGGAGCGACCTCTGCTCAGCTACTCGGTCATGGCGGTGCTGCTGGGAGCGCAGCTCCTCGCGCTGGGCTTCCTCGGCGAGCTCCTCATCGCGTACCACATCCGGCGGGACCCGCCATACAGCATCCGCGAGGTAGCTCCCCGGCGCTTCGAGGCCTCGGAGCGCGGGGCTCCGCCTCCGGTGTAGGTCCCCCGGGGGAGGCGAAGCGCCCCCTTCGCGATGGGAGAACTGCATGGACTCCGCAGGCAACCTTGAGCCGACCCGGCCGGACCCGCAGGCCGAACCCTCGCCCCTGGGCGCGGCGTTCCGCGGGCTGTGTTGGCTGATCGCCGTTGCGGCGGGCGCGCTCGTGTTCGGGGTCCAGCTCCGCACCAGCTCGAACCTCTGCCCAAACGACAACTCGCGCTGGGATACCGTCTGGAGCCTCGTCGAGAAGGGCACCTACATCATCGACGGCTGCCCCTGGCCGACGATCGACATGGTCCGCCGCGACGGGCACGACTACTCCAGCAAGCCTCCGCTCCTGCCGACGCTGGCCGCCGGGCAGTACTGGCTGATCAAGAAGCTGACGAAGTGGACGATCCACGAGCAGACCGACCTCGTCTGCCGCACGATCCTGTTCACCTGGAACGTGATCCCGCTGATCGTGCTGATGGGCCTGACAGGGCAGCTCGTCGCGCGGTACACAGCGGATCCCTGGTGGCGGGCCTACTGGCTGATCGCGGCGGCGCTGGGCACGTATGTCACCGGTTACTCGATCACCTTCAACGATCACTCCGTCGGCGCGTGGAGCGCGGGCTTCGCGCTCTACGGCGCGATCCGCGTGCTGTACCTGAACGACCGGCGCTGGTGGGTCTACCTGCTGACCGGCGTCTGCGCAGCCTTCACCGTGGCCAACCAGCTCCCGTCCGCCTTCTTCGCGGTCGTGCTGTTCGGCTGGATGGTCGCGCGGCGTTGGAGGGGGACTCTGCTCTTTGGCCTCCCGGGGGCGCTGCTCGTCATCGGCGCGTTCCTCCTCACGCTCAAGCTCTCCACCGGGGGCTTCATCCCGTATTACCTCTTCAAGCAGACGGACCTGTACCAGTACGAGGGCAGCTACTGGTCGAACCCGGTAGGCATCGACGCGCTCGATGAGGCCAAGCCGATCTACCTGTTCAACCTGCTGCTGGGGCACCACGGGTTCTTCAGCCTCTCGCCCATCTTCATCCTGATGGCGGTCGGCCTGATCTTCGCCTTCCGCGACAGCCGGCCCGAGGTGCAGCACCTCAGTTGGTTCGCGGTCGCGGTCTTCCTGTTCACCGTGGTGCTGAACACGCTGACCACGAACAACTACGGCGGCGTCTGTCAGGGCTTCCGCTACCTCATCTGGCCGGTACCCTTGTTCATCGTCTCAGGCAGTCTGACCGCCGATGCCTACGGTCGGCCGAAGTGGGTGCGCGCGCTCGCGGTGGTGTTCCTGTTCGCCTCCATCGTCTCGGCCGCGAGCTGCCTGGACAACCCGTGGAGCGAGTCCTGGGCCGAGCAGCTCTGCAAGCAGCGCGACTGGCTCTGGGCGACCTACTGAGCGCAATCACGGAGGGCCCCCATGTTCAGCGCGCTGCTCCCCGCGGTGCTGTCCCTGGTTCGACCGGCGCCGGCCGACATGACCCTCGTTGAGAGGGGCGAGCCCCGCGCGACCATCGTCATCGGCGCCGAGCCCTCGCGCACCGATCGCTGGTGCGCCCAGGAGTTGCAGACCTGGCTTGGGAAGATCACCGGGGCGGAGCTGCCCATCGTCACGGACGCCGAGCCCGTGACGGGAAACGTCCTTGCCGTTGGCAGGAACCGGTACACCGAGGCTCTCTATGAGCGCACCTATGCGTTCGAGGAGCATGTGGTGAGGACCGTCTCTCCCGAGTGCCTGGCGTTCGTAGGCTGGGAGAGCGCGCCGGCGGTTAACGCGAAGGGCGAGTGGCTGCGCGACAACGAGCGCGGACCGCTCTACGCGGTCTACGCCTTCCTCGAGGATCTGGGGGTGCGTTGGTTCTACCCGGGCGACTGGGGCTGGTACGCCCCGCAGCAGGCGACGCTCACGGTGGGCGAGTACGACCTCGACCGCACCCCGGCGACCGTCATCCGCTGGGGCATCAACGCCGGGGGCAGCGAGGACAAGGCCTGGAACGCGGAAGTGGCAACCTGGGCGGTGCGCAGCCGCCTGAACACGTGGCTGTGGAGCGCGACGGACAAGGGCGGCTACCTTCACGTGGCTTATGGGGGGCACAACTTCCACCAGATCTTCCCGGCCGACGCCTACTACGAGGCACACCCGGACTGGTTCCCGCTGGTCAACGGGCGGCGTGTCCGCGAGGGACAACTGTGTCTCGCCAACCCCGAGGTGGTGCAGCGCTTCGCTGCAGCGGCCCTGGCGAGCTTCGCGGGCGACAGCGACTGCGGCTACTTCCCCATCTGGCCGAACGACAGCGGCGTCGGGTGGTGCGAGTGCGACGGGTGCCGGGCGATGGACGGGCCCAACGGCAACATCGCCGACCGGCTGATGAAGTTCACGAACGCCGTGGCTGAGATCACCGGGAAGCAGTACCCGGATCGCATCCTCTTCACCGCGGCTTACACGCCGGCGTACTTCGACCCCCCGACCACCGTGAAGCCCGCGCGCAACGTGTGGGTGCAGGTCTGCCGCTACTGGCCGGTGGGCGATTCCAGCAGCACCTACCGCAACCAGTTGACCGACCAGGCGCGCCACTACTACCGGGCGCTCCAGGAGTGGAGCGCGCTGTGTCCTACGTTCCTCTACACGTACTACGGCTTCTACGGCTCCGACCTGTACTACCCCATCGTGTATCAGCTCTTCGCCGACTGGCCCGTGAAGGCCGAGTGGGGGCTGAAGGGCGGGTATGCCCAGACCAGCCAGCACTGGGCGACCAACGCCTGGGTGTACTACACGTACCCCCGCGTGATGTTCGATCCCACGCTGGACGAGGCCGCGTTCCGCCACGACTACTTCAGCCGGTGCTACGGGCGCGGCGGCGAGGCCATGCGCGCGTTCTTTGAGGCCGTCGAAGCGCGCTTCCGCGAAACCCCCTGCGTCCTGGAGTGGGAGACGGTCGAGGGCCTGCTGACCGCCGCGTTGATCGCCGAGATGGAGCAGCATCTGCGCGCCGCCGAGCAGGCCGCCGCCGAGGACGACGAGCGCACCCGGGTCCGCGTCGCCGTCGTGCGCGAGGGCTTCGAGTATGCGAAACAGCACCTGCGCTTCCGCACGCTGCTGGACCGCGCCCGGGCCGGTGACCGCTCCGCCCGCGAGCCCGCGTTGGCCGCCTATCAGGAAGTCTCCACCGTCCGACGGCGGCTTGCGGCGAGGGGGCTTCTCGGCCTCAACGAGCACAGCTTCGCGGCGGAGATCGAGCGGCTGGGGCGCGACCTGACCGGTCTACCGGCGGGCGCCTTCTCCTACGCCGACTACTACAAGCAGGGCGGCTATACCGCCCTCGACGCGCGCGAGGTGACCTTCCCGCTCGAGTACTGGGGCTTCCGGCTTCCGGGGGGCGGGAGCGGATCGATCACGTACGAGGTGGGGTCGAAGGTGGCGGCGTGGGAGCAGTTGGAGGCGACCTTCGTGATGGACGGCAAGCGCCGGCCGAACGGGAGGGTCGAGGTATCAACCGACGCGGGTGCGACCTGGCAGGATGCGCCCCAGACCCTCGACCTCGACGCCCCCGTCGGGACCTGGGACCTCACCGAGTTGGTGCAGGGCCGGTCCTCGGTCCTGGTGCGCTACTCCGACCGCAACGACGCCGACGAGACCGTCTACGTGCTCACCAACGTCTCGCTGGCGGGCAGTCTGACGCCCAGGTAAGGCGACCCCAAGCCCAACGAAGGTGATCTGCCATGCGACGGTGTGTCCTGCTCATGCTCCTGACGACTCTTCCCCCCGGCTGTCTGGCTGCCGGGGTCGGGCCGCACCCCGCATGGCGCAACGGCCTGGCCCCGAAAGGCGAGCCCGGGCCGCTGCTGACCCTGGCTGACGGCGGCAGAACCGCCTACACCATCCTCCTCCCTCAGCGTCCGCGTGACCCGGAGCGGAAGGCCGCCGAGGATCTGGCGAAGTGGCTCGGCGAGATGACCGGGGCGACGTTTCCCATCGTGACCGAGGAGCCCGGGCAGTCGGTGGAGGGCCCTTGCCTGAGCGTGGGCCGAACCCGCCTACGCTCCACGAGTCGGGTGCCGCGGCCGCCCGTCGACTTGGGCCGCGACGGCTACGCGATCCAGGCGGCCGCCCCGCACCTGCTGATCGCCGGGGGAACGCGCCGCGGCATCGTGAACGGCGTCTACTCGTTCCTACAGGAGGACCTCGGCTGCCGGTGGTATCTTCCGGGCACGGATCCGGTCATCCCGCGACGCCCGACGCTGAAGTTCCGGCCCGTGCTCCGCGCCTACCGCCCGATCTTCGAGGACCGTCGCGACCCGTACTACGGCGATGTGGCCTATGACCCCGACTGGTCGATTCACAACCGCACGTACGCCCTGACGGCGTCGGTCCCGGCCTCGGCGGGAGGCTACCCGAGGTTCTGGCCCTCCTTCGTGCACACTTACGATGCGCTCGTGCCGCCCTCAAGGTACTTCGCCGAGCATCCCGAGTACTTCTCGGAGATCGCCGGCAAGCGGCAACCCTTCCAGCTCTGCACCACCAATCCGGACGTCCGCCGGATCATCCTCGACCAGGTCCTGGCGGCTCTCCGGGCGGACCCGGACGTGCAGATCGTGGATGTCTCGCCGAACGACCGCCGCGACTACTGCGAGTGCGCCCCGTGCAAGGCGATCGATGACGCGGAGGGCACCAAGATGGGGACCCTGCTGACGCTCATCAACCTGATCGCCGATGCGGTGGCCGACGAGTTCCCCGACGTGCGCATCACGACGCTCGCCTATCTGGACACCGTCGTCCCGCCGAAGACCCTCCGCCCCCGGGAGAACGTGCTCTTGTGGCTGTGCACGGACGCCCATGCCTGGAGCAACCCCAACCTCTTCGTCTGGGAGACGGGCAAGTTCTCGAGCGCCATGAAGCGCTGGCAGGCGGTCGGCGCGAAGATGGTCATCTGGGACTACCCTTCCTCCTTCTGCTACATGCAGCCCAACCTCAACCTGCACGTGGTCGCGGAGAACGTGCGCTGGTATGCGGAGCGCGGCGCCACGGGCCTCTTCTACCAGTGCATGCACAGCTGGAACCGCGCCGCCGACCATAGCTACCTGCGGGGTTGGGTCTGGGCGCAACAGGCGTGGGACCCCTACCTGGACACGCGGGCCTTGGTGCGCGACTTCAACTATGGCTTCTACGGCCCGGCCGCGCCCCCCATGCAGCGGTACGACGAGAGGCTCCAGGAGGGCTGGGAGGACTGGCGGAGCCACCGGGGCCGAGAGGGCCACCAGGGACCGGTCGACGTCGCCTTTGCCGCCCGGGGGCTCCGCCTGATGGCGGAGGCGACGGCGCTGGCCGGCGGGGATGCGGAGCTTGTCCGGCGCATCGAGATCGCGAAGCTCCCGCTCCTGTTCGTGACCCTGCAGGCCGGACGGCAGGGCCCGCGGGAGTCGTACCTGGCCCTGGT
>VGFB01000098.1 GCA_016869015.1 Armatimonadota bacterium | reverse complement strand
CTCCACGCATAGGTCGCGGGGTCCATGCGGAAGAGCTGCACCTGGTCGAGGAGGCCCGCATCGATGCCGCGATTCGTCAGGTCGAGCGTCGACACGCGCACCCGCAGACGTGCCGCGCCCAGCGCCCACTGCCCAATCGCGCCGCCGTCCGAACGTTCGGCCCGGACCACGCATACCTTCCCCACGCCCACCGCCGGCGAGTACTGCAGACCGGCGGCGACGCCCTCCGCGGGGGCGGCCCAGAACCGGTACGGCGCCGGCCGCGCCGCGCCGGCGCCCGGAGCTGCCTCCAGGTCGGCGCTATACGCCCCCAACGACAGCTTCGACCCGGCCGCCCACTGGCTGGTGGGAGCGATCAGGAGCCCCCCGGTCGCCAGCGACCCGACCGTGAGGTTGCCGGCGGCGAGGGAATCCCGGCCGGAGGCGCTTGTTGGCCTCCCCCGACCGTCCCCTGCGATGAGGAGAAGCGCTCCAGGAGCTCCGGCTTGTGGCGCTGCACGGTGGGCACCAGGAAGGCGCGGCAGACTTCCGCGAACGTCCGCGGGTCCTCCGGCGGAACCGTGGCGTCGGTGTTGCTGTAGTCGAAGGTGAGATCGCCACCGCTGATGCCTCCGCCCAGGTCGTCGTACCGGAACCCCTTGACCAGACTCCCCTTCACGCCGCAGGTCAGGCCGAAACCGATGCCCAGCCCCACCGAGAGGTCGAAGGCGCCGCCCTCCGACCGATCGCGCGTGCGACGGAAGTTGGCCACAATCCCCGCGGGATGGTCCTCCGAGTACTTCTCCAGGCAGGTGTACCACCCCGCCAGGTCCTCCCGCATGGCCCCGCCGCCCATGTGGAGCTTCGGGTCATCCAAGTCGAACAGCGAATCGGCCAGGATCCGGGGCGCGAAGCTGCCGGCGTAGGCGGCATGCACCTCCCAGGGGACGGCGCCGATCGCCTCCAGCCGCACCGTCTGCGCGTCACTCGTCGAGAAGAAGGGTGAGTTCCCCTCCTGCTCGTCCGCGGTGAAGCTCCCCGCCATCCAGCCCACGTCACTCGTCCGAGTCCGTGCCGCCTCCCACCGCCAGATGCCCGTTGCGCCCTTCTCCGGCAGTACAGCCAGCGGGTTCGTGACCGTCTGCATCTCCTCCGCTGCGCCGGTCATCGTCCCCGCCAGGAAAGGCACTTCCACCTGCTGCGCCTGCTCGACGACATGCACGACCTCCACATCATCGAGGGCCCCGGCATGAGGGTTCTCGCGCACCACCGTCGCCAGACGCGCCTCCGCCGCCCCCCACGTGGTGTCGGCCACCGTCAGCGACGCGGTCGCGGTGGGGTTGATCTGAGCGCCGACGCTCAAGGACGCTCCCACGCTCGCGCTGCCTGCCACCTCTCCCCTACGCTCGGTCCACTTCAGGTCCGCGAATCCGATCCGGTCGGCCCCCGCGCCGAGCAGCGCATTGAGCAGCAAGCGGCTCCCCGGAGTGACCCCGGCCGGGGAGTTCAGGAAGTTGCTCAGCGTCACCACGCTCAGCTCCAGCTGCTGCAGGCTCTGGGAGCCCGGCCCGGTCACCTGCGCGAACTGATACTCGCGCGCGAAGCTCTCCCGCGCCTCCACGCCCGCCCCAAACCCCGCCGTCACCGCCGCCACCGTCGCATCGATCTGCGGGCCGATCTGGAAGCCCAGGTTCACGTTCCCACTGTTGGAGGCCCGCACGGTGAAGAGCTCATGCCCTCCCGGCCCGCGCTCGACCCCCATCCGGAACCCCCAGTCCTGGCCCGCCGTCGCGGCGACCCGCGCGCCCGAGATGGCGAAGGGCCCCCACTCCGCCGCCGGGCCCGCCCACACGCCCCCGTACATCCCGAGGCCTGCGTCCCAGTACGTCTCCGAGAAACCCCCGGGGGTTGCCGGCGGGACGCCCGTGAAGATCAGGTTCCGCGTGTCTTCCACCACGGTCACTTCCCGCTCCGGCGGCAGGAACTCCCAACCCGCCGCCACCGGTCGCACCGTGTACGTGCCCACCTGCAACGGCGATACGGAGAACCGCCCGTCGGGCACCGGCGCGCCCGTCGCCACCACCTTGGCGCCCTTCAGCACCTGCACCCGGGTCTCTGCCGGAAGGCGCCCCGCCGGCGCGCACAGCTTGCCCTCGATCGCATACCGCCGACCGTTCGGCCCGTCGATGTCCCGCACGAAGACATCGCCGCGGCCGTCGGTATCACTCGGCGCCAGGTTGTTCGCATTTGAGCACCAGGCCGCGAAGCCGCCGTTGGCGCTCAAGACTGCCGCCCAGTTGTTGGTGAGCCCGCTGTTCCCGTTCCCCAACGCGCCGCTCGGCGATACGCTGAGACAGGCCGTCTTGCGGAGTGCCCGATCCCGGACGAAGACCTGAGCCCAGCTGTTGCTGCCCTCGGGCGTGAGGTTTCCCGCCGTGGAGTAGAACACAACGTAGCGTCCGTCGGCGCTGATTCCCGCGGGGACACAATCCTTGTCGGCCGAGGCGCCCTCGGGAGAGAGGCTCTCTTGGCTGGTGACCTTGTCGCGGAGGTCGCGGACGTAGACCTGCTCCGGCCAACGCGAAGGGGCGCCCGGCGGTCCGAGATCTGTCCCCCGCATGACGATCCACCGGCCGTCCGCGCTCAGTCGCCCCCAGCTGCCGTCACCCACCTTGCCGTCGCTCCGGTAGTCCACCCGCTCACTGCGATGCGTCAGCGTATCGTACACGTAGACCCCGTGCCAACCGTTCCGATCCCAGGACACATAGCGTCCATTCGCGGTCATGGAGTGGAGACTGCCGCCCTCGGGGCTCGGGGTCCCGTCGGGGAGCACACTCACCCGAGTCATCTGTCGCCGACCACGGTCGTAGAGGAACACGCCCCCCACGCCCGCCGCATCGCCGGGCATCAGGTCTGTGGCGCCCGACATGAACGCCACGTACCGGCCGTCGTCGCTGACGCAGGAGCCTACGCCCCGCGCGGGTACCCCCGACCAGCCGTTGCCGGGTTTGCCGTTCACGGCCTTGCTGATCAGAGTCGGGGTGCGCCCGAAGCGTGGCATGAGGTACACCTGAGTGGCCCCCCCACCCGCCATCCCCGCGAAAGTGACAAAGGACCCGTTGGCGCTGATCCCGGGGCACTTGGCGCCGAACCACCCCTCAGGGGGGCCAGAGGTCCCGTCACCGATCAGGTGTCTGCGCGTACCCGTCACGCAGTCGGCGACCCACACGGACCAGGAGTCCCACGTAAAGGCCACGTGGCGCCCTGTAGCGCTGATCGCCGGGTAACCCACGAAGTCATAGTCCCAGCCCTCCGGCGGCACCGGCCCGGGTAGGAGCAGGGTGGTGCCGGCCGCGGCGTGCGCGACGAGCAAGAAAGCAACGAGACCGGAGGCGAGGTGGGCAAACGTCGGTGCGACGCGAGCGCAGCGAGCAAGCATCTCTGCCTCTCCCCTCTGCCCCAAGACCGCGTCGTCTGAGGTTCGCGCCATGCCGCCGACCCCGGGCAGGCGCCGGGCCCCTCCTTCGGGACCGGCCCGCCCCGTACCTGCCCGAGTCCTACGGTGCGCTGTCCTCCGTCGGAGCCATCGAGTCGTAGGCGGCCGCCCTTTCCCCCGCTCCCCGCCGCGCGCACTCTTTGCAGAGGTTTTCCTTCACGCTGTCGCTGCCGTGACCCCCATCCGGTACTCTGCGCCCGGCAGCACACAACCGACCCGCCTGCCGGCGGTCTCGACCGGTGACCACAGTGGATCTGCCTCCTCCCGTCCTCCCGGTGAGCCAACTCGTTCCCTTGGCCCTCGTCACGGGCGCGGCGCTCTTCGCTCTCACCATGGCCGCCAACGCCGCCTTCGACGCCGCCGTCGCCCACGCCTGGGATGTCCGGCGCCGCCTGCGCGAGGCCAACCTGCCCGACCCCCACCTCCTCCTCGTGCACACCCTCTTCCTTTCCCGCCGCCTTCTCCCCCCCTTCCCCTGGGAGCCCCGCCACCGTCACCCCCTCCCGCAACGAGCGGAAGCCCTGAACGCCATTATGACGCTAAAACGTCAGCGCTATAACGGTAAAGCGTTTTAGCATTCTACTGTCGTTTTGGACCACCCCGGGTTCTTGGGGCGGAGGGACGGGAAGGGGCGGAGCACGCGGCCGGCGTCTGAGGTCCGTGTGAGCCTGGCCAGACTCACTGAGCGCCTTGGGGGGGGGGCCATGAGAGGCCCGGAGGCGCCTTCAGACGGCTCAGGATGCCCGCACGGGGCATTGTACGGTGATCGCGGCGGCGAGGAGCGCGAGCACACAGCGCACCCCGGGCGAAGAAACGCCAGCGCGACCCAGCAGCTGGAAAGGCACCGCGAGAGCATCCACACGTCTCCCCCATCCCCCTTCGCAGTACCCGTCCGACGTGCCCTGGGCGCCTCCAGCCGAGGCAACGGAGGCCTTCGGGGCGAAAATCGACCTTGATTCCAGGCTCACGGGGCGTTACAATAGCCGGAACACAACCACGCCTTACGGGGATGGCCTCCATGCACGACCCGCGGCCTCCAGCCATGCCCCTCCAACCCTCCGACCAACATTCGACTGATCAGCCTCCTACGCCCTCTGGTGGACCCGTTCAGTACTACACGTTGCGTGAGGCCTCCCGCGAGGCCGGGTGTAGTGAGTCAACCCTTCGGAGGCTGGTCAAGAGCGGAGAGGTACCCTTCGTTCAGGAGGAAACGAAGACCGGATTTCGCTACCTGTTTGAAGCCTCCAACTTGGCGGTCATCGCGCACAAGGCCTCGATGAGAAGACCTTCAGGAAGGCCTTCATCAAGAAGGGTTGGAGGATCAACCGTCCAACCCTTCGGTGAGGGAGGCCTCCAGGAGGCCTCAGTTGCTTCTGACGAGGCAGCGGTGCTTCGGGTGGAGCGAGATCTCCTGCGAGCTGAGAACGCGCGGTTGTGGTTACAGATCGAGCGGCTTACAGAGAGCCTGACCCAGTTGGCGCTCCCACCCGCCAAGCCTCCAGATGAAGGGCCTAACATGGAGGCCTTCTCAAGAGAGCGCGAGCCTAGAGGGAGGCGAGGGTTCTGGGACTGGTTCTTCGGACGAGAGGGCGATGGGCGTTGAGGAGGGAGCGGAGCCGGGCACGTTGTGTGCAGGGCCGATGGGCGGGCAGAGGGGAGTGATCCTGCGGAAGCGGGCGGTCCATAGGCACTGAAGCCACCCTGTTCCTTGGCGGGGAGACGGTGGCTTCGAGGGTGGGTCTCAATTGCAGGGCCGGCGCATGCGTGGTCCGGCACTGCGCGGGGGGTCTTGTTTGCCCCAGCAATCGTTACCGTAGCATAGCCGCCGAGGCGTGTCAAGGGTGGGATGTGGTTGCGGGTAGCCTGCGGCGGCAAGTGGTTCAGTGGGTCGTGGTTGCTCGGGCGGGGGGCGGGCCCGTCGCCGGGCTCCCAAGAACAGGCGAGGTCGCCAGTCGCCCCGAGAGCGTAACAGCCGAGATCGCAGACTGCGGCGCGGGATGGATGTGCGCGGCACACGAAGCCAGATACGGGAGAGAGAGCCGATGCCCTTGAAGGGCGAGAGGCGAAGGAAGAAGGCGTACGACTTCGAGGCCTTTCATGGTTATCGAGGCCCTCGCTTCACGCCAATCCCCGACGAGTTCCTCGATCATCAGCTGGCCCACGTGACGTCCGCGGAAGCCAAGGTCATGCTTTTCCTGTTCCGCAAGACGTACGGGTATCGAAAGAGCGGAGATCGGGTTTCGCTCGCGCAGCTCGAGCATGGCACGACAGCCATGGACGGAACCATCATCGATCGGGGCACGGGACTTAGCCGGGCGACGATCTGGCGGGCCTTGAAGGGACTGCAGAAGAAGGGCCTGATCGAGGTTCATCGTCAGATCACCCCGCTGGGGGACTTGGATATCAACTACTACCGGATTCGCGAAGAGCTCGGTCCGGTGCATCGAAGTCCCGATGAAGGTGGGGGAGAGGCGAGGTCGCGTGAGCAGCCGAATGCTCACTGCGGTGTCCGTGCCGACACGCGATCCGCGGAGGGCAGTTCACCTTCGGGTGAGGGGTCGTTTAGAAATGAAACTACCCCAGTCTCAGAACTAAACCACCGTAGTCTCAAGACCAAACTACGGGGTAGTTTCAGTTCTGAACCCACAAGAACGGACTTCACAAGAGAGGACTCAACACTCTCACGTCGTAAGCCGCGAGCGAGCACTCCGCGTGCTCTGGAACCTGTTGACCGAACGGACTCGGAGGCGCCAGCCCCCCTGGATCAGGAGATCCAAGGGCTTGAGGAACTCGCGCGTGACTTCCTTGAGGCCATCGGATACGACAAGCCTGCGGCGGCCAAGCGAGAGAAGGCAGTCCGCATTCTGCGGTCCCTGCAAGAGAAGGACGGCTACACCCTCGATGAGCTGGAAACCGCGTGCAAAGTGGCAGCCTCGATCGGGGCACGCGGACCGGAGCTACTCCCACACGTGATCGGGAAGGGGTCGCCGAAAACACCGGACTCGGAGGTGGGGGAGAGGGTCTCGCGCCAAGAGCACACTGAACGCAAGCGGTGGGAGGATCTCACCCGCAAGTTCGGAGCTCTCCCACTGCACGAGCAAGAAGCCCTCCTCGCCGCAGCCAGAGGCAGCAACGCGATTCTCGCGCGACGGCCAGTAGACCATCCGCTGGTACGCGCGGCCGCCATCGCGATGCTGGACGGAGAGTGAGGGTGTCGGCGCAAGCGTCACGACCTGACGAAGCAGCAGGTTTCCGGCCCCTGCCCTGCGAAGAAGAGACGGCGTCGGAAGCGAAGTGGCGAGTCCGGCGTTGACGGCAACGGCACGGCGACGGCGCGCCTCAGGAGAGCCGCGGGCACGGACGGCGGACGGCAACGGAGGCCTCATCCCGGACCCTCTCCTTTCAGGCTAGCCATGACCCACATGTCCGCGGGCCTGGATGGCGGAGCGTGGCGCCCGCCGACCCGCGAGTGCCCCAGTGATGTCGTTCAGTCCCCGAAGGGGACGACTGGTGGATAGCCAGGGGCGGCAGCCCCTGGAACCGACGCCCCAGTGCCCGGAGCCCCAACGGGGCGACAGACGGCCCACCCGCCACCTACGGGGCGGGAAGGGTCGGGGGGCTCCGAATCCGTGGGTTTCACCCACGGCTAGCCATCGGTCGCCCCTACGGGGCTGACGGCCTGGCCCAACGGCACATGGCCTCCCCAGATGTGGGTAATGGCTAGCCTGGAGGGAGAGGGGAGAACGGCGACGGCACGGCGACGGCTCACCGCCCGCCACAGCAGCCACCGAGACGGTGGCGGTCCCGCGGTGGACGTCAACGGCGGACGGCAACGGAGGCCTCATCCCGGACCCTCTCCTTTCAGGCTAGCCATGGCCCACATGTCCGCGGGCCTGGATGGCGGAGCGTGGCGCCCGCCGACCCGCGAGTGCCCAAGTGATGTCGTTCAGTCCCCGAAGGGGACGACTGGTGGATAGCCAGGGGCGGCAGCTCCTGGAACCGACGCCCGAATCCCCGGAGCCCCGACGGGGCGACAGACGGCCCGCCCGCCACCTACGGGGCGGGAAGGGTTGGGGGGCTCCGAATCCGTGGGTTTCACCCACGGCTAGCCATCGGTCGCCCCTACGGGGCTGACGGCTGGGCCCAACGGCACATCGCCCCCCAGATGTGGGCAATGGCTAGCCTGGAGGGAGAGGGGAGAACGGCGACGGCACGGCGACGGCTCACCACCCGCCACAGCAGCCACCGAGACGGTGGCGGTCCCAGGGGACGGCACGGCAAAGGCGAGGGAACCACGGAATACACGGAACACACGGAAGGGAACGGCAACGGCGGGCACCGGGGACCGTGACGGCGACGGCGGACGGCGACGGCCGCCACACCGGGGCCACCACCAACCAAGCCAGCGGACGAGGGCGTCCGCGCTCCCAGGGAAAGACTCGGCGGCGATGGTGTCAGCGGGGCAATGCTCGCGAGAGCCGTATAGAGGGCCCATCGGACGGAAGAAAGGGAAACCAAGATGAGTCGTGAGGAGGAGCTGCTGGAACTCGCGCGACGAGGAGGCCCCCTGGAGTTGGCCGAGGTTCTCCCACCGAAGGGCTTGGTCGGCAAGTTGGTCGCCCCAGGGTTCGACATCAACGTCAGAGACGAGAAGGGCCAGACAGCTCTCTTGCTGGCGGCGGAACGCGGCCACTCGAGGATGGCCCAACTGCTTCTCGAACATGGGGCCGATCCGAACGCGCGAAACCTGCGTGGAGAAACTCCACTCTTCTCAGCGGCGGCACAGGGAAATGTGGAACTGACCAAGGCCCTCCTCGACGCGGGCGCCGACGCCCGCGCACAGAATGCAGAGGGCTACACACCGCTGCATCGGGCAGCCGGTCCGGCGGGCCAGGATGGCAGCCCGCAGGCTGCCGCGGTGCTGCTGGCGGCGGGCGCGGACCCAAACGCCCATGGGGGAGATGGCGATACGCCGCTGCACGTCTCGGCCAGTCACGGCACATGGCGAGTCACACGGGTCCTTCTGGCGCACGGCGCACGAACCGAGGAACTGGACCGGAGGGGCCGCACACCTCTTCAGCTGGCCTTGCGATCCGGGAACCTCGAGGTGGCGGAACTGCTGCGGGATGCGCAAGAGGGATCCGGTGACACGATCCCCATTCGGTGAGGCTGGATTGCGGCAACGGTGTCGGAGCAGCGCTCCGACCTACGAACGACGGACGACAGACGGCGGACGGCGGACGGTCGCGGGCTGGAAGCCCGCGCTACGACGGCAACGGTGTCGGAGCAGCGCTCCGACCTACGAACGACGGACGACAGACGGCGGACGGCGGACGGCCGCGGGCTGGAAGCCCGCGCTACGACGGCAACGGTGTCGGAGCAGCGCTCCGACCTACGACGACAGACGGCGGACGGGGAACGGCGGACGGCCGCGGGCTGGAAGCCCGCGCCGCGACGGCAACGGTGTCGGAGCAGCGCTCCGACCTACGACGACAGACGGCGGACGGGGAACGGCGGACGGCCGCGGGCTGGAAGCCCGCGCCGCGACGGCAACGGTGTCGGAGCAGCGCTCCGACCTA
>VGFB01000097.1 GCA_016869015.1 Armatimonadota bacterium | reverse complement strand
TCAACCAGGGCGTGGAGGCGGCGCTGCGGGACCAGGTCACGAAGTGGATCGAGGAGGAGGGGGCGGGGCAAGCTCCTACGTGAGCCCCCGAAGGTACGCGAGGTAGCCGTCGGGGTCGGCCAGCAGGCGTTCGCGGATCCGCGCGCAGGCGTCTCGGTTCGCTTCCTGACGCTCGCCATCGCGGTTCAAGAGCGCCCGGAACCGGTCGGGAACGTACGCGCGCACCCCGGCGGGCACGAGCTCTCGGGACATCCGCCGCACCCACTGCAGTCGGCGGAACTGGGCGTGCGTCGGCCGGTTTGGCGGCAGTCGCTGTGCCCCGCGGCTTGCCGCGCCCAGGTGGAAGAACACATCCCCGTAGAGTCCGCCCAGAAGGTAGTGGTCCTCCCGCACGTTGGACCGCTCGAGCCGCCGCCACGGCAGCCCCTTCCTGGCCAGCAGATAGCCGTAGGCGTCCCCCGAATCGTGCCCGAGGAACTGCCGGGCGTAGGCCTGATAGGCGGGGTCCCGTCGGGGCAGTCCGGCCACCGGCTCCACCGGGCCATGCTCCTCGTGAAACGCCCGCGATGCCAGGAGGCCCACCAGGCGCGGTCGGCCCACCTCGCCGATCTCCGTAGCCGCGACCCCGGCCAGGGCCCAGCGGGTCCCGAGGCCCTCTGCCAGCTCCCTCTCCCAGGCGTCTCGGACCGGAAACGAGTCCATGTGGAGGTGGGCGAGGTGCGTGACCCCGTCCTCCAGCGCCCGCCGACCCAACAGCGTGTGATAGTGGGAAGCCTCGAGGGTGCCGCGCTCGGGGACCTCGCCGAACCTGCAGATCTGCACGTTGGGGTCCCGCCGGAGCAGCGGCGGGAAGTCCGGGGTCAAGCGGTCCGTCCCGGCGTAGACCGTGTACGGCGCGGCGGTGTGGCGGCGGATCCGCGCGAGCTGCAGCTCGATCAGCGGCCCGTCATCCTCCCCTGCCAGATACACCACCGCAATCCCGAGGTGCATTCCGCCGCCTCCCGGCGCGGGCGTGAGCTCTCGCGTACAGGTCGAACGCCGGACCCGTGGGATCGAATTCCACGTCGCTGAGAGCGATGGGGCGATCCCGCGGCACGGCGCGCTTCAACTGCGTACCCTCGGCGAGGCAGATCGGCAGACCGCCACGCTCCCAGGGCTCGATGCAGTTGTCGACCATTCCGTAACAGCAGAACCCCCCCGGACCGTCGAGCACCTCCTTGGGCCGCAGGTCTCGCTTTGCCCAGGCATACACGTCCGTGCGGAACCCCGCCCACGGCTGCAGCAACGGCTGCCGATCCAGATGCGCGGCAACCAGTCCGGCCGCCAACTCGACATGGCACAGGTGGTAGGGACGGTAGAAGAGGTAGTAGGGCCCCGGGCCCATCTTGTAGTAGGCCATCATCGAGCGCTGGTACGGGTGGTCGCAGTAGCCTACGGCGAACACGCCGCCGTCCGGCTCCGCGCCCAGGACATAGTCAACGACGCCCCCGAGACCGCGCAGGCGGTCGAGGTCGAACAGGTGGAGGGCATCGTGGGCTCGCGGCGCCCGGGGGCCGTGCATCCCCGGCACGTCCACCTGCAGGCCCAGCCCATTGGCCAGGAGCGCCATCTCGACGCCCAGCTTCGTCCCGTCCGTGTAGGCGGTGCACATCCGGTAGTCGAGGTTTCGCTTGTCCGCCTCAGGCCGGATGTTGTCCGGGTCGGCCTCCCGATTCAGGAAGCCCTTGATGTTGCCCGCCAGGACCAACTCGAAACCCCAGAGCGTGAGATCATCGACCAACCGCTTGATGACCCCGTGCTGATCCCCGTCGGCGCTCGTGCAGATCCCGCCGTTCGCCTCCGCAACCGCCATGAACAGCGGCCCGAAGGCCAGGTCCGCCTCGGCGTTCACCAACACGACGGTCTTGGCGGCTTCCAGTGCGGTCAAGACGAAGCCCGCCGCCTCGACCACCGCGCTGCTGCACTCGACAAGCACGTCGACGGTCTCGCAGCCGGCGACCCAGTCCCCGTCCGCGCACACGCCGAGTCGCCCGGCCAGGGCGGTGTCGTGCAGCTCTCCAGCCGAGGTCGCCTGGGCGACGGGGCGATCGGCCACGTCGCCGCAGGCCAGCGCCTTGCCGACGTCAAGGTCTGCGAGGGCGACGCAGTCCAAGCCGGGCGTGAGGCGGCACTGGTGAACCACCCCTCGGCCCATCGCTCCCGCTCCGATCACCCCAACTCGGAGCGGGCGTTCCAGGCGGCGCAAGGCCTGCGCGGCCGGGTGGCCGGCCGGATCCTGCGTCATGGCGCCGCCGCCTTCCGGGCGATGACCATCAGGAGATACGGTTCGCGAACGGGCACTCGATCCAACACCGCCGTCAGGAGGCGCCACAGCAGGAAGCCCAGCACCCGGACCGCTACCAGGACCGGGCTCGGGAGCGACAGGGCCCACTCCGCCCGCATGGTCGCCTGGGTGCCGAACCACCCGAAGCCCCGCCGGTCAACCGGCTCATAGCCGCAACGGGCCAGCAGCGCCTCCAGCTGCTCGAAGGTGTACCCGTGCCGAACGTGCCGGCCGGTCTCCTCCCTCGCGACGTGGACGCGCTTCTCCTGCAGTCCACAGGCGCGGTTCGGCGCCGAGACGAACAGCAGGCCGTCGGGCTTAAGGGCCGGACGCACCCGCCGGAGCAGACCGGCGTCGTCGAGGAGGTGCTCGGTGACTGCGAGCAGGAGAATCTGGTCATACTGCTCATCGGGGGCGGGCTGCCACGCCCGCAGATCGGCGCACTGGAACTCCACCTGGTCGGGGGCGAGCCCGCAGAAGTCCCGCAGCTGCGCGGCCCGTTCCAGGGCGCGCGGGTCGTTGGAGACGCCCAGGACTCGCCCCCCGCGCCGCGCTGCGGCCAGGGCGTAGTGTCCGTCTCCGCACCCCAGGTCCAGCGTGCAGGTCCCCAGCCCCCCCAGGAACAGCCGGCTGACCCACCGGCGGCTGCGAGCGAGCGGGGACACAGCCAGCCCCCACCGCCTGCTGAGCAGTATGAGCCGGTGACCGATGGGCAGCTCCGGCATCAGGCCTCTCTCCCCACCGCCTCCGCCACCTTGCGGACTTCGTCCATCAGCCCCTCGAACCGCTTGGGCGTGAGTTGCTGAGGTCCATCGCAGAGCGCCTCGACGGGGTTGGGATGCACCTCGATCAGGAGGCCGTCCGCCCCGGCCGCGATCGCGGCCAGGGCCATCGGCGGCACCGCGCGGAAATCCCCCGTCGCGTGGCTGGGATCGACAACCACCGGCAGGTACGTCTCGCGCTTCGCGACGTATACGGCTGAGAGGTCCAGCGTGTTGCGCATCGCCGATTCGAACGTCCGGATCCCGCGCTCGCACAGCACGATGTCCAGGTTCCCGCTCGCGGCAATGTACTCCGCGGCCTTCAGCCACTCCTCAACCGTCGCCGAGAAGTTCCGCTTCAGTAAGACCGGCTTGCCGCTCTGCCCGGCGGCGCGGAGGACCTCATAGTTCTGCATGTTCCGCGCGCCGATCTGGATGGCGTCGGCGATCCGGGCGACCGGCTCGATGTGCTGCACGTCTCGCGCCTCGGTCAAGATCGGCAGCCCCGTGGCCTCGCGCGCCTCCGCCAGGTACTGCAGGCCCTCCTCGCCCAGGCCTTGGAAGTCGTAGGGCGACGTGCGAGGCTTGAACGCGCCGCCGCGCAGGACGCTTGCCCCGGCGGCCTTCACCGCCTGCGCGGTCTCGAGCAGCATCTCCCGGTTCTCGATCGTACAGGGCCCCGCGATCATCGCGACCTTCGGCCCGCCGATCTCCGCCGAGCCAAAGCGCACGCGCCCCGCCTCGGGGTGGGACTCCCGGCTCACGATCTTGTAGGGCTTCAGGATCGGTACGACCTGCTCGACCCCCGGCAGGCGTTTGAGGGAGTCGGCCAGAGCGGCCTTCTCGGCCTCCTGGGCGCCGATGGCGCCGATGACCGTGCGCTCAGCGCCCCGCGAGACGTGTGCGCCGAAGCCCCGCTCATCCAGTCGGTCGACGACCGCCTGGATCTCCTCGTCGGTTGACGAGTGCCGCATGACGATGATCATGGTCGGTTCAGAACCTCTCCCAGCGCCGCGACGAACCGCCCGTTCTGCTCGGCGGTGCCGATGGTCACCCGAATGTGAGTCGGCATCCCGAAGATGTCGCCCGTCCGCACGGCAAACCCGCGCTGCCGCAGGGCATCGAACGCCTGCACCGAGTCCATCCCGATGTCGACGAAGATGAAGTTGGCCTGACTCGGCGCGTAGGTCAGGCCCAGCGCGTCGAACTCCCCGCACAGGTACGCCTTGCCCTCCGCGTTCAGCGCGACGGCCTGCGCGATCTGCTCCCGGTCCTCGAGACTTGCGAGGGCCGCGGCCTGCGCGATGCTGCTGACATTGAACGGCTCGCGGACGAGCAGTAGCCACTTGGCCAGCTCCGCCGGCGCGACCCCGTACCCGATCCGCAGGCCCGCCAGCGCGTGGATCTTCGAGAAGGTCCGCATGGAGAGGACGTTCAGCCCCTGCCTCACGTAGTCGAGGCCGTCGGGGTACTCCGGGTCATCGACGTACTCGAAGTACGCCTCGTCGAGGACGACGATGGTCTGCTCCGGGACCGCGCTCAGGAAGCGGTCCACCTCGGCCTTGCGCACGATGGTCGCGGTCGGGTTGTACGGGTTGGAGATGAACACGAGCTTCGTCTTGTCCGTACACGCCTCCGCCATCGCCTCCAGGTCGTGGCGGTAGTCCTTCGCCGGGACCATCACCAGCTTCGCCTCCATCACCGGCGCGATCAAGCAGTACGTAGCGAAGGGCGGGCTGGAGATCACGACCTCCTCGCCCGGGTTCACGTACGCCATCCCGAGCATGTAGATCACTTCATCGGACCCGGCTCCGACGACCACGCACTCCGGCGCCACGTCGTGATGCCGCGCGATCGCGTGGGTCAGCTCGGTGGAGGGCAGGTCCGGGTACAGGCGGGTCTCGCGGATCGCCTGCTCCATCGCGGCCAGGGCCTTGGGCGATGGCCCCAGGGGGTTCTCGTTGGACGCGAGCTTGATCGGCGCCGTCCTTCCCGGCGAGTAGGGACGGATCGACTTGATGCAGTCTCTGGCGAGTTCGGCGGGCGACTTCATGGGCGGCCTCACTTCCGCTGGTACGGTCCGCGCAAGGTAGCACAAACGTCACCGGTTGACAATCCGATTGCCGTCGCCGTCCGCTCTTGAGCGGAAGGGGCCCGGCCGGCGGCGTCCCGTCAGCCGAGGGGTTGGCACGTGGGACAGAGGTGGGCGGAGCGGTTGTTGAGCCGCAGGCGCTGGATGGTGCACCCGCAAGCGCGACACGGCTCACCGGTCCGGCCGTAGACGTGGGGCTCGTACGGCGGCGCTTCGGGCGTCCTCGAGCGCAGGGCGGCGTTCAGCGTCTCGGCGATCGCCTCCCGGAGCCGCACGAACTCCTCGCCGGTGAGGGTCTTGCCTCGCCGTTCGGGGTGGAGCCCCGCCCCGAAGAGAAGCTCATCCCCGTAGAGGTTGCCGATCCCGCAGATCAGCGTCTGCTCCAGGAGCAGGACCTTGATCGGCTTGCCCGAGGCGCCATAGAGCGCCTGCAGCCCCGCGACGCTGGGGAGCTCGTCCAGCGCGTCCGCCCCGAGTCGCCCCAGGCGGGTCGTCGCGAGGTGGTAGGTGGGGTAAACGTGCACGTTCCCCAGTCGGAGCTGGTGGAAGTGGAGCGCGGTGCCATCGGCGAAGGTCAGCACGATCTGCGTTCGCGCCGGGTCGTGGTCGGCCGTGTCCCTCAGCAGCACCTCCCCGCCCAGGGCCAGATGGACGATCAGCGAAACCTGATTGCTCAGGTCCACCATGACCAACTTGCCCTTGCGCCAGACATGCTCGAGGGTCGCGCCGGCGATGCACCGCCCGTAGGCGGTCGGGGGTACGTTGATGCAGGCCGGCTGGTTCACCACGGCGCCGGCGACCGTCTTGCCGAGGCAGTGGGCCTCCAGGTACCGGCGGACCATCTCCACCTCAGGCAGCTCTGGCACGGTCGCTTCTCCGCGCTTGACCCACAGAGGCGGGTCACTATAATGGGCGCGTGCCGACAGATCGGTTCCACGACACCATCGCCGCTCTCGCCACGCCGCCCGGTTCCAGCGGCATCGGCATCGTCCGCCTGACCGGGCCGGAGGCCCTCATCATCGCCGACGGTGTCTTCCGGCCGGCCTCGGAGGCCGCCCCGCCCTCCCGGCAGGGCAGCTTCTCCGTTCGGTATGGTCACGTCCTAGACGGGGCGGTCATCGACGAGGTCCTTCTGACCGTGATGCGAGGACCCCGGACGTACACCACCCAGGACGTCGTCGAGATCAACTGCCACGGGGGCCCCGTGCCGCTTCGCCGCACGCTGGAGCTCGTCCTGCGGCGCGGTGCGCGCCCCGCCGACCCGGGCGAGTTCACCCGGCGCGCCTTCCGCTTCGGTCGACTCGACCTGGCTCAGGCTGAGGCCGTGGCGGACCTGATTGCGGCCCAGACCGAGGCCTCCCACCGGGCAGCCGTGCAGGGGCTCTCCGGACGGCTGTCCGAGCGCGTCCGCAGCTTCCGCGACCGGCTGGTGGCCCTGGATGGGCACGTGGAGGCGTCGATCGACTTCTGCGAGGATGACGTGGCGCCCCTGTCCCGGGATGCGCTTCGCCACGAGCTGACGGGGCTGGTGGCCGACATGCGGGCGCTGCTGGCGTCGGCTCCGGCCGGTCGGGCGCTCCGGGAGGGCGTGCGCGCAGTGATCGTGGGGCGGCCGAACGTGGGGAAGTCCAGTCTGATGAACGCTCTGCTGCAAGAGGATCGTGTGATCGTGACCCCTCATCCGGGAACGACCCGCGATGTGGTGGAGGAGACGGTCGATCTCGGCGGCTTCGCGGTCACCCTGGCCGACACCGCGGGGCTGCGGGAGTCGGCCGACGAGGTGGAGCTGGCTGGAGTCGCGCGAACGCGGAGCTGGATCGACCGGGCGGATCTGGTGCTGCTCGTGCTGGACGGGTCCGAGGCGCTTCAGCCCGAAGACCACCGGCTGCTGGCCGAGACGCCTCTCGCCCGACTGCTGGTGGTCGTGAACAAGGCCGACCTCCCGCAGCGAGTGGAGGCCGCCGACCCGGCGTTACCGGCCGCGGCCCCGGTCGCGCACGTGTCGGCGCTGACGGGTCAGGGGCTGGACTCACTCGAAGGCACGTTGACCCACCTGATCGGCAACGGCGCCGGCCCGGGGGGCGAGGCCCTGTTGACCAACGTGCGCCACGAGCACGCCGTCGCCCTGGCGGCCGGGGCCCTGGACGCGTGCCTGGCGAAGGAGGCATCCGGACTGCCCGAGGAGATCCTGGCGGAGGACCTCCGCACTGCCCTGGACGCCCTGGGCGAGATCACCGGCGACACAACCCGCGAAGACGTCATCGACCACATCTTCTCCCGCTTCTGCATCGGCAAGTAGGCGCCCGCGCCCTGCGGGCCACGGCGAGGACCGCCAGGTAACCTCCATGATCACACACCATGCCCGGGTGCTGGACATCCATTCGCGCGAGGATGCGCTGCGTGAGATACAGGGCGTACAGGCGACCGCCACGGCCGCCCGCTGGATGGCCGACGAGGCCGTCATGCGCGTCGTGCGGCTCGAAGGAGTTCGGGGCCGAGCCGCCTCGATTCTCAAACAGGAGGCCCTTGCGCTGGGGGCGGAGTGCGCGGTAGCGAAGTCGGTGGCCGCCTTCGACGACACGCCGCAGACGGTGGTCCTCATCGCAACGCTGAAGCAGCACCGGGCCCTCGCGGCGAAGCTGCGCGCGCAGCCCTTCGGCCTGCGGGCGCTGGGGGAACAGGTGATCGAGGCGCTGACCGCCTACGACTCGGTGGCCGGCCGGCCCCTCGTGCTCGGTCGCCACGTGCTGCCGATCGGGGAGCGCACCCTCGTGATGGGCATCATCAACACGACCCCCGACTCCTTCAGCGGCGATGGCGTCGGCGAGGACGTGGAAGCCGCGGTCGCGCAAGCCGAGCGTTTCGCCGAGGCGGGAGCGGACCTCCTCGACGTCGGCGGGCAATCGACCCGGCCCGGGAGTGAGGAGATCGCGGTCGAGGATGAGCAGCGTCGCGTGCTGCCGGTCATCGAGCGCCTGGCTTGCCAGATCGACTTGCCTGTCTCGATCGACACCGACAAGGCGGAGGTCGCGGCCGCCGCGCTGGACGCGGGCGCCCTGCTGGTGAACGATGTGCGAGCCCTGCGTGGGGAGGGCATGCTGGAGCTGGCGGCGGAGCGGGGGGCGCCCGTGTGTCTGATGCACATGCTCGGCACGCCCCGCACGATGCAGGAAGCCCCGGTCTACGACGACGTGGTGGCGGACATCCACCGCTTCCTGGCGGAGCGCGTGGCGGCCTGCGAGGCCGCGGGGCTCACGCGGGACCGGATCGTCATCGACCCCGGCATCGGCTTCGGCAAGACGGTCGAGCACAACCTGACCCTCCTGCGCCGCCTGCGGGAGTTCCGGTCGCTGGGGTGCCCGGTTCTGGTCGGCGTCTCCCGGAAGGCCACCATCGGGAAGGTGCTGGACGTTCCGCCCGACGACCGCCTGGAGGGAACCGCGGCCGCCTGCGCATGTGCCATCCGGAGCGGCGCGGACATCGTTCGCGTCCACGATGTGCGGGAGATGGTGCGCGTGGCTCGCATGACGGACGCCATCGTCCGCGGCTGGGCGGAACCGCCGGGTCAGTAGCCGCCATCGTCCTGGGCCCGCCGGACCACAACGACGTTCGCCGCGCGCGGGCCCTTCGCATCCGGCTCCACCTCGAACTCGACCGTGTCGCCTTCGTTCAGGGAACGGTAGCCCTCGCTTTGGATGGCGCTGAAATGAACGAAGACGTCGTCCTGGCCGGTGAGCTCGATGAAACCATAGCCCTTCGCATCGCTGAACCACTTCACCTTACCAATCGGCATGCAGCGCCCTTCCTCCTTCCGTACCTCGGCATAGGCAATGGACAACTATGGAACATAGAAGTAGGTAGATAGTGGTTATGGGACTTGATATGGATCAGATAGACACTACCATATCCTTGACACGTATACAGGTT
>VGFB01000096.1 GCA_016869015.1 Armatimonadota bacterium | reverse complement strand
CGGCTCACCGGTCGCAGGGGTCCACGACTTCCCGACGAGGCTGGAGGGGTGCTGCGCCGGGGTGACGGCCGCCTCTTCGCGCGTGCCGTTGTGCGTGGAGACGCGTTCCTCCGGGGTCAGTGCCTGAACCCGGGGGTCGCTCATGTCGAGCCCGAAGCTCCAGTTGTCCTCGGTCCCGACGAACCGCTTGCCGCCCCACTCGTAGTAGCCCCACCACATGGTCCGGAGCGTGAAGAAGTCCTTCACCTCGCGGGTGTAGTCCCGGTAGAACTCCTCCGCGTAGTCCGGATCGCCGTGGTGAGGGTGGTTGGGGTCGGTCTTGGCCGCAGCGTCATAGTGCGGGTTCGGGTTCTGCGCGTTCCCGCCCGCGGCATCCACGCTCGGCGTACCGTTGTACAGTAGCAGCGGCTTGCCGTCCCACAGGAACCACAGGTCCTCGTACCGCCGGGGCTTGTAGATGCGATCGTAGAGGTCCTGCACGACCGTGATGACGGGTCCGTTGAAGGCCCAGAAGCAGAACTGTGGGACCTTGTTGCCCTCGGCCTTCATCTTCTGCATGACGGGGAACACGACGTCCCACTCGTCCCAGTACCGAACGGCATTGGTCACGTCCATCACGAGCACATCGACGCCCGCATCGGCGAGCATGGACATGTCCTTGCGGATCACCCACTCGTCCTTGCTGAGGAAGTACCCCGCCTCCGGCTCGCCCCAGTGGTACGAGCCCTCGGTCCAGAGCGGATGCGCCGCGTTCAGCCTCGCGCCGGGGTCGGTGGCGAGCACGCGGCTCACGTCGGCGGCGTAGGGGCTCTTCAGCGTGGCGAGCGGGTCGCTGTGCCAGGTGATGTAGAAGATGCCGACCACGCGGCGCTGGTCGGTCTTGGGCGGACCGACCGCCGCGTGGTCGGGCATGGTCCGGCCAAGTGCATCCGTGGCCACCCATGTATCGGAGAAGAGGTCGCGGTAGGAGGGCTCCTCCGCGCGTGCGTGGCCGACGCCGAGAAACGCCAGGGGCAAGAGGATGCTCAAGCGGGACTCCAATCGGCGTCGGGACTGGAGTCCCGACCAGCAAGAGGGCGGTTGGCTACTGCGGGATGCCCTGGGCCTGGGTCATGCCCTCGTAGAAGCCTCCGGTGGCCCCAATGCGGTAGACACTGATGGTCGTGCCGGTGAAGTGAGTGGCGGTGCCCGCGTACTGAGCCGCCACGGACTTCACGTGCCCATCGGCATACCCGGCCGAGAAAGTCCCGTTGTGGCGCGCCTGGACGGGCATCTCCTGGGTCTGGGTCACATTTCCGTCGTAGAGCAGGATCGTCTCGGCCGGGCGGGGGATCTGCGACTCATCGACCGGGGGCTGGCCGAAGTACCCGACGGCGAACACCGCCGCGTTGGTCGTGTAGCTGGTGTAGCGAGGCGTGCCGGGGACCGGGCCGCCGAAGAGGGCGAACATGGCGACGACGTCCATCGCCTGGGGCTCGCTGGGGCACTGCGCCAGTTGGTCGTTCTTCACGTAGGGAATGACGGCCGTGTTGAACGTCGACACGCCGAGGGTCGTGAAGTACGCCGACATCGGATACAAGCCGTCGTAGTCGCTGACGTACATTGCCGTCGCGGTCATCAGCTGGCGCACATTGCTTGTGCACGTCGTCTGGCGCGCCTTCTCCCTCGCGCGGGCGAACACGGGGAACAGAATCGCCGCCAGAATCGCGATGATCGCGATGACGACGAGGAGCTCGATGAGCGTGAAGCCGGTCTTGCGCGTCATGGCACTGTGCTCCTTCATGGATTGCCCTGCCTCTACGGACCGAAGCAGTAGACGGCCCCGTCTGCGGCCCCAATGACCAGCCGGCCCTGCCCGACGGCCGGCGAGGCCGAGATGGCGGCTCCGGCCAGGAACCGCCACACCTCCCGGCCGGTGGCCAGACCGACCGCGTACAGGCTGCCGTCATCGCAGCCGAAGAAGACCCGATCACCGACGATCACAGGCGACGATTCGACCTGCTCTTTGCCTTTGAACACCCAGACGTTGCGGCCGGTTGCCCGGTCCAGGCGGAAGACCGTGTGATTCCGCGAGGCGAAGACCACCGCATCGCCCTGGACCGCCGCCGAGGCGTAGGCCGCCCCCCCGTTCGCGGTCGCCAGCACCTTCCAGATCACCTTCCCATCGCTCAGCCGCACGGAGAGGAACTCCCCGCCCAAGCCCCCGACAAAGACGCAGCCGGCGCCGTAGGCCGGCGTCGCGGAGAAGTTCGGTCCGACCGAGGCGGCGGCCCGCTGGCGGCCCGTAGCCAGATCGATGACTCGCACCTGTCCATCGCAGCCCGCGATCACCACGAGGCCCCCAGCGACGCACGGGGAGCAGTGCACCTGCGCGTCGGACCCGAACGACCAGAGCTTGCGTCCTGTGGACGCCTCCAGCTTGTACAGGTAGTTGTCATAGGAGCCCACCAGGATCGCTCCCGGTACGGGCGTGGGCGACGAGATCACCTCGCCACCCGTCCCGTACTTCCAGCGCAGCCGACCCGTCGCGCGATCGACAGCGTAGATCGTACCGCCCTCGTCGCCGACATACACCAGGCCGCCCATGACCGCCGGCGAGCTGCTGACGCGATGGTTGGTCGCGAAGCGCCAGCGCAGCTTCCCGTCCGACAGCCTCAGCGCAACGAGCGCCTTCCCCATCGTGCCGACGTAGACCGTGTCGCCGACGATCGCGGCCGTCGACTTGACCGCTGAACCGGCTTCATAGGTCCACAGCAAACGCGGCTTGGCGGGCAGCGGCGAAGCCGCAACGCCCGTCCCCGCCGGGTTGCCCCGGAAGCACGGCCAGTCGCCCGCCCCGTGCGCTCCAGCGGACAAGCTGCCGGCAAGGGCTGCCCACGCCGGCAGCATCCACCATCCGTGTCTCATCGACAAGCTCCTCTATTCCCGCCTCAGCGCCGGCGCCGGCTCGCCCCGCAGCGCCGAACGTACTGCCCCGAGACAGGTTACCAGACCCAGGACCAGCACCGCCGCCAGCACACCCAGCAGCGCGACCCAGTTGACCTGGGCCTCCGGCGAAGCCAGGTGCGGCGCCACCGCCACGAGAGCCGCAGCCGTCCCCCACACCAACGCAGCAACCAGCAGCGCCCCGTTCTCGATCAGAAGCGCCCGCCCCACCTTGCCCCGGTCGAAGCCGACCGCCGACATGAGCGCCAGCTCTCGCCGGCGTTCCAGGGCGCTACGCATCAGCGTCGCCCCCAGGCCCACAGTGCCCAACAGCAGCCCGAGGCCTCCCAAGGTCAAGAACATCGACAGATACGTGTTCTGCACGCGGATGAAGTCATTGAGCGTCTCCCGGGTCGTGCGCACCTCCAGCCCAAGCTCCCCAAGGTTGCGGCGCAACACCTCCGCGACCGCCTGCTCGCGCCCCGGCGGCGTCGCAATCAGGAAGAAGCTCGGAGCGCTCACGGCGGGAAAGAGCCGCCGGAAGTTCGCCTCCGAGACGAGCAGCTCGCCGGCGAAGAGGCTGCCGGGCAGCAGCCCCACGAAGCGGAGCTTGCCCGCCGGGATGGCGAGCACCTTGCCCAGCCCCGAGTGCAGCGTCCACTGCACGCTCGCGGCGTCCCCGAAGGCCGGCACGGCGCCTCCGGTCTCCGTAGGCTCCAGCAGCTTCCAGGACGCTTCGCCCCGGCCCTGGCTGATGGGCGAGAACCCGCCGCGCTCGACCATCGCCGCCGGCACGCCCAGGACCCGCGGCGCGGAGGGGCGCGCGAGGTTCAGGCAGCTTACGTCCTCACCCGGACTTGCCAGAAGGGAGACGATCTCCACGCCCTCGAGCTCCGCTTCATCCCCCGGCGCGAAGCCCAGGTTGGCGCGGCCGGCCGGGGCGCCTACATCGAAGGCGAGCGGCACCGAGCTGGTCGCCACGAGCGAGAAGCCCCCGGCCCCGGACTGCCTGTTCGTCACGTCGCTCGCGGAGAAGTCCCTGGCATTGGTGGCCGTCGCTACGACCACGAACGTCGCACAGGCCAGCAGCCCCAGGGTCAGGAGGCTGCGTCCGCCGGCGGCCGCGGCGTTGCGCAGGGCAAGTCGGGGCAGCGACCTCGTCGCACCGCCGCTCCGCCGCAACCGGCGCAGGGCCAGGCTTGCCGACGCCAGGCCGGCCACCAGCAGCGCGGCGCCGATCCCGAAGAACGCGCCCTGAGGCGCCACCGGCCCGCCCCCGTGGGCCAGACCGCCGAGCAGCAGGCCTCCCCCCGCCGACGCGAGCAAGAGCAGCGACGCTGCCCACGGCCGTCCGGCATCCGGCTTGACCTCCATCGCCTGCCACCCGCTGAGCAACTCCAACACAGGCCTCCCGCGCAGCCGACGCACGCTCAGCGCCGCAACCAGGAGACCCACGCACAGCCCGCACAGCCCGCCCGCCAGGAGGCTGCCAGGCTGCACGTGCAGCCACAGCCCAGGCGTGTCACCCAGCGCCCCCTGCCACCAGGCCCCCAACGCACGGATCAGCCCTCCGGCGTACAACACCCCCAATGGGACGCCAACGAGCGCGGAGGAGGCCGTGAGCACTACCCCCTCCGCAAACAGCGCGCGCGATACCCCCCCGGGGTGACACCCGCAGGCCAACAGAAGCCCGACATCCGACGCGCGTCGGTCCACCGACAGACGCAACAGCATTCCGGCCAGCCCCGCTCCTGAGAACACCAGGAACATGCTGAGTCCCAGGAAGAGCTGCCGGAAGTCGGAAGTGCCCTTCGCCGCCCCCAACGTCAGTCGTCTCAGCGGCGCAAAGGCCAGTCCCGACGCCTGGGGCGTCAGCTTCCGGCCCAAAGCCTCGGCCAAGGACTCCTGAAGGGCGGCTGCGTCCCCCCCGGTCGGCGGGGCGACCCGCACGGAGGTGACCCACGGCGAGTTCTTCCCGGTTGGGGCGCTCTGCCACATCGCCCGCACTGTCGCGACGCTTGCGAAGGCCTTCGGCGTCGCCCGGTATCGTTCCCAGTATTCCTCGTCGCGGTCGGTGACCCGGGTCAGGTCGATGGGGAAGGGCGGGTCCCAGTCCTTTACGTGCGCGGCGTCCGTCATGCCCTCGAAGTCCGGCGTCAGGCCGCGGTCGGCCGCCGGGCCGGAAAGGCCCACGATCGCCTCGAGGCGCAGCTTCGTCCGCGCCTCGGGGTATGTGCCGTCGGCAGTGGGCACGAGGTAGCTGACCTCGAGCGTCTCGCCCACGCGGCATCCGAGGTCCTCCGCGGCCCACGCGTTCACCCACACGCAGCCCTCGCTCGGCGCCGCCTTGCGCCCGGCGCCGGGGAACGGCGCCAGCGGCTCCAGGCCCGCGATGACCGCGTAGGCGATCTCGCGGCGGGCGCTCGGCGCGCTCCGCGCAATCCGCGTGGCCAGGTAGACCGAGGTGAGGGCCACACGGGCGCCGCAGTCCCGGCCCGCGCCCATCGCCGCCTGGACCTGCGGCTCGCTGAGCAGCATGGCTTCGCTCAGCAGCGAGACGTACCCCTGCTCGTCGTTGGCCTTGACGGACAGCCCCAGATCATCCAGCACGCAGGCCTTGGCGAGCCCCTCCTGCAGCCTCTCCCCTGCCTGACGCCGGTCGCCCGCGGGACACGCCGCCAGGAGCACGTTCGCGCGCCCCTCGAGGCCAAGCTGCTGCGTCAGCCAGTCCCGCGACACGAAGAGGTTTCGGGGGGTGCTGCTCTGCGTGTTGAGGCGGAAGTCGCCGGGCCCGCCTTCGGGGAGCACCTCCGCGACGGTGAGGCGCAGCGAGGGCGCAACCTCCTGCCGCCCGCGGCGGGCGAAGAGCGTCAGCGTGGCGATCGAGCGCTGGTGGTGAAGCGTCAGCAGAAGGGACTCGCCGGCCTGCACGCCCAGATCGCCGGCCAGCGCCCGGTTGAGCGCGCACTGCCGGCCGTTGAGGGCCGCGAGCGCCGCCTGCCCCTGGAGTCGCCCGAGGGCCTCATCGACGCCGAACACCGTCACCCCGGGCGTGACGACCTCGGTCTGCAGGTTGCGCGCAGCCCCCTGTGTCACGACCGCCGCGGCGAGCTCCACGGCCGGCCCGCCCCCAGTCGCCTCGGCGGCGAGCCGCTCGGCCAGGTTCGTGGGGAAGTACGTCGGCGCGGCGAGGGCGTAGTCGACGCGGCCGAGCCGGGCCAGCCCGGTGTCCCGCAAGCTGCCGCTCACCGAGTCGCCGGTCACCAGCGCGCCGGTTACCACCGCCGTCGCGATGGTGAGGCCGAAGCCGACCAGCGCGCCGACGCCTCGATGGTATGCCAGACTGCGGAGCACGAGCCGGAGCCAGCTCACGCGCGCACCTCGCCGTCCTTGACTCCCGGCGTCCCCGTCAGCCCCCCCTCACGCAGTTGGAGCGACCGCCCAAACCGCCGTGCGTGGGCGGCGTTGTGCGTCACCATCAGCACGGTCGCGCTCTCCTCGCGCGCCACGTCGAGGAGCAGCGTCACAACCGCCGCGCCGGTCTCGGCGTCCAGGTTCCCCGTCGGCTCGTCGCACAGCAGCAGCTTCGCGCCGTTCACCAGCGCTCGGGCCAGAGCCACCCGTTGCCGTTCGCCGCCGGAGAGCTGCCCCGGGAAGGCGTCCAGACGGCCGCCCAGGCCGAGGCGGCCCAGCAGCTTGCGCGCCCATTCCTCGTCGCGGCGACCCTCGCTCAACGCCAGACTCGGCAGTAACACGTTCTCCACCGCGCTCAACTGGGGCAGCAGGTGGTGTTCCTGGAACACGAATCCCACGCGCGAAGCCCGGAACCGCGCCAACTCGAGCCCGGTCAGGGCGGTGACCTCGTCGGCGCCCAGGCGAATGCTCCCCGATGTCGGGGTGTCGAGGCCCCCGATGAGGTTCAGCAGGGTGCTCTTACCCGAGCCTGACGGGCCCACGATCGCCACGGTCTCGGCGGCCGCGACGGTGCTCGAGATGCGGTCCAGAACGGTGAACTCCGTCCCATCCGGCCCCGTGAAACGCCGGGTGACCTCGTGCAGCACCAGTTCCTGCGCTGGCTCGTCCATGGATGCCCCTCCGGCCCGGTCAGGTCCGCCGACGCAGCACGAGGGCCCCGGTCGGGCAGGCCTCGGCGCACTCACCCGCCGCCCGCGCTAGCGCCTCGGCCAGGGAGACGCCGAACGGTGTGCCGATCCGCACGGTGAACCCGCGTCCGATGTACGACAGTCCGTACGGCTCGCCAGCCCGCCCGGCAAGCTGCACGCAGAGCCCGCAGGAGATGCACTTGCCCGCCTCGTAGACCAAGGCCGGGTGAGTGGCGTTCCGGGAGAACTCGCGCGGCTCTTCCCGGTATCGTCGCGGATCGGCCCCATACCGCGCCGACCATTGCCTCAGGCGACAGCTGTCGAGGCCGGCGCAATCGCAGTTCAGGCAGCGGCCGGCCTCGGCCTGCGCCTCGTCGGGGGCGAAGCACCCGGCCTCGCCCGCGAGGGGCGTGATCCGTCCGCGCGGAGAGGCGTCGGCCGCGAAGGCCTCCAGTTCGTCGCCTTCCAGGTCGCTCAGGCGCACGTTGAAGGGCCGTTCAGCGCCGGCGACTGTGCCCTCGGCCAGGTACCGGTCGACCGACTCCGCTGCCGTGCGCCCGCTCCCGACGGCGCGAACGGCGTGCCGGGAGGGGGTCAGGACCGACCCCGCCGCGAACACCCCCTCCACGGCCGTCATCTGACTCCGGCGGTCGGCCTCCAGCCGCCCCCCAACCACCGGCAGGCCCAGGGCCTGCGCGCCGGCCTCCGTCAGGTCCCCAGCGGCCACGATCACCGCGTCGGACGCCTCACGCAGCTCCGCGAGCGAGGTGTCGCGACCGACCTGGGTGTTCGACTGCAGATTCACGCCCAGCCGCAGGATGCTCGCGACCTCGGCCGCCAGCACCTCGCGCGACAGGGCCTCCTCCGGGACACCGTACCGCAGCCTTCCGCCCGGGTACTCCCGTTCGTCCAGCAGCGTGCAGGCGTGGCCGGCGCGTCGGAGGTAGTAGGCCGCTGAGAGCCCCGCTGGTCCCGCGCCCACGATCGCGACACGCTTCCCGCTGGGCGCGGGAAGGCCCGGCGCGTGCGGCGTCGCAGACGCGAGATCGTGATCGCCCACATACTGCTTCAGCAGGCGAATCGCGACCGGGGCGTCCACGTCCCGTCTCCGGCACGCCCGCTCGCAGAGCTCCGGGCAGATTCGCCCCAGCACCGCCGGCAGCGGGATGCGCGCCTTCACCACGGCCGCCGCGTCTGCAAGCCGTCCCGCTGCGATGAGCCGGATCATCTCGGGGATGTTCATCTGCGCCGGACACGTCAGTTGACAGGGGCCCAGGCAATCGCCCAGGTGATCCCCCAACAGGAGCTCGAGCGCCGTCCGCCGCGCGTCGCGCACATCCTCCGACTCGCTCGCGACGACCATTCCCTCAACGGCTTCCGTCGCGCACGCGGGCACCAGGCGGCCTGAGCTTTCCACGCGCACGACGCAGACCAGGCACGAGGTCTCCGCAGCCAGTCCCGGCAGGGAACAGAGCGCGGGGATCTCGATGCCCAGCCGCGAGGCCGCCTCGAGGACCGTGCAGCCCGCCTCGACCTCGACCGTGCGACCGTCTATCCTGAGTGTCGGCATGAGAGGTCAGTCCACCACGACCGCATCCACCGGGCAGAGGCTGCGGCACGTGCCGCACCGGATGCAGCGGGCCGCGTCGATCGCGTGCCGGGCGTGAGGCGTGAGCGGGATCGCGCCAACGGGGCACTCCTGCGCGCACTTCGTGCAACCGATGCAGGCGTCTGTGATGCGGTACGTGATCAAGGCCCGGCACTTGCCCGCCGGACAGCGCCCGACGAGGTGCGCCTCATACTCCTCCCGGAAGTGACGCAGCGTCGACAGCACCGGGTTCGGGGCCGTCTGGCCGAGGCCGCACAGGCTCGCGCGCTTCACCGTCTGCGCGAGCGTCTCGAGCTGCTCGACATCGTCGGGGGCGGCCCGCCCCCCGCACAGGCGATCCAGGAGGCCCAGCATCCGTTTCGTCCCGACCCGGCAGAACGTGCACTTCCCGCAGGACTCCCGCTGGGTGAACTCCAGGAAGTACCGCGCCACATCGACCATGCAGTTGCTGTCGTCGAGCACGACCAG
>VGFB01000095.1 GCA_016869015.1 Armatimonadota bacterium | reverse complement strand
ACACTCAGGGCGATGCCGGTGGCTTGGGGCGCCCTCTTGGGGGCGCCACGGAGCACGACACCGGATGAGAACCGGGGAAAGAGGGACACCATACCCATTGCGCGGGACGTCAGGCGGGATTGGCATGGGGCCCTCTTTCCCTGTCCGGCAGGATTAGCATGGTTTCCCTCTTTCTCGCCGGAGGCTTCGCGCTGCTGGGGGCGTCGCACGCCGGCGCGATCGAGCTCCGTCCGGAGATGGACGCCTTGCCCCAGCCCGGTGTGCCGAGGCTCTGGGAGAGCGTGCCGGATGCCGACCGGGTTGAGCCGAACCTCGCCTTGGCGCCGCCCGAGCTGCATCGGTGGGTCTTCTCGCCCGGTGACCTGGTGCCGATCCACGTGACTTGCCGCCCCGAGTCGGCGGGCGACCGGGTCGTGCTGACGGTGTGGGACTGGCACCGCAACCCGGTCGCCCAGCGGACCCTCGCGAAGCCCGCCGATGAGACCGTGCAGTTCGCCGTGTCGGGTCGAGGTACGTACTTGCTGACGCTGGACCTCTTCGCCGAGGAGCAGTGCGCCGCCCGGTTGGCACGCAGCTTCAGCGTGTCCCCTTCGAACCTCGAGCGGCGGCGGGTCTGGGCCGAGGACGAGTTCTACGTGGGGACCTGCGCCTTCCCCGGGCGGCAGCACTGGCGCAGCGAGTTCGGCCCGCCTACGCCTCCAGGCTTCACGGAACAGCAGAGCCGCGCGCTGGACGCCGAGCTCGCGGCGCGACTCGGCCTGCAGATCGTGAGGCCCGACCTGCCGGTCGAGTGGGCCGCCGAGGACGCGGCCCTCGACTTCGCGCGCGCTGACGCGAGCCTCGGGGCGTGGACCTCGCGCGGGTTTCGCCTGGCCCTACAGATCGGGCAGCCGCCCGATTGGGCCGTCCTCCCGCACTACGCGGGGATGACCGACCCGAAGTGGCGCTATCCGCGCGCCGAGGCTCCCAGCCGTCGGTGGGTCGCCGAGTGTACCGCGCGTTATTCGGGGGACGCGGCGTTCATCGAGCTGTACAACGAGCCCGACAACCGCGACTTCTGGCGCGGGACGCCCGAGGAGTACCTCGCCTGGGCGCGCTGGGCCGAGGAGGAAGCGCGGCGGGCCGCCCCGGATGTACCGATCGCCAACGGGGGCTATTGCCTGATCGAGCCGGAGTGGACGGGGCTGTTCGCACGGGCGTTGCTGGGCAAGACGGACCTCGTGGCGTATCACTCCCACGGCGGCAGCCAAGAGATCGAGAGCACCTTCGCCGCCCTGCGCGCTGTCCACGCGGCCGCCGGATACGCGAAGCCCACGTTCATCAACACCGAGATGGGCTACGCGGCATGGCGACTGGACGTCGAGCGCTCCCAGGCGGCAACGGCCATCCAGAAGCTGCTCTACTGCTGGTCGCACCGTCACCGCGGGGCGCTGCTCTACTGCAGCCGCGACATTGGCGGCCCGCGACAGCGAACGGGCGACGCCGACTGGGGCTTCATCGACTACACGATGTGCCCGCGCTTCGCGTATGGGGCGCTCGCCGCGTTCATCGATACGTACGCCGGCGCGCGGTTCGACGCGGTCCTCGCCGAGACCCAACACCTCCGCGCCTACCTCTTCCGCACCGAGGGCGCGCTCATCGCGAGCGCCTACGTCCCCCATGACGGCTCGCAGCGCGTCGGGCTGACCAGCGACGCGACCCGCGCAGAGCTCGTGGACCCGATGGGCAACCGGACGACGCTCCCCTCGCCGCAACGCGTCGAGCTCGAAGCGGGCTACTACCCCCTGGCCGTCGTATTCGAGGGGGCGACGACCGTGCGGGTGGAGTAGGGCGGGGAGGGCTACTCCCCCGGCCGCGCCTTGCGGAAGGTGAACACACCCTCGGTGGTCGGGCCGCCGCCGACGCTCGCCAGGACGGCGTAGCCCCGGTTCGGATCGTGGGCCGGAAGCTCGAGGCGGTACACGGCGTCTTGCACCCACGAGCCGGCGTGACAGGTGTGCTCGTCCGCCGCCTCCTCGTGCGTATCCTCCGGGTTGTCCTTGGGGTAGGAGACCAGCGCCACGCGGCTGGCGGCGAGGCCGAGGCTCCCGCTCCGGTACTGCGGTTCGAAGAGGTATGTGCCCGGGCCATCGAGGTATGGCGTTACCTCCAAGCGGCGCGTCGGGTGGCGGTCGACCTCGAAGTCGGCCGTCTTCCACTCTCCGATGTTCCGCCGCCGGTAGGCGCGGTCGGGGTCGGTGACGCCGAACCTCTCGCCCAGCGCCGCGATCCGCGTCGCCATGTCGTCGACCAGCGTCACGGTGCCGCCCAGCCGATCGAGCCCCGCCGGATCCCCGCCCAGGGCCTGCGTCCACTCGGGGTATAGGGTCGCGATGCTGCTCGCGGCCCCCAGGAACTGCGTGAACCACTTCCCGGCGGCCGCGCGGTCGGCCTCCGGCAGCTCAGCGCGTCCCTGGATCAGCGCGCCGGACTCCCACACGGCTTGCAGCATCTCGACATACGCTCGCACGATCCGGGTCTCCACCACCGGCAGCGGGTGGCCCGTCGCCTCCGCGAGCTTCAGCGCCCCATCGCAGATCGCCAGGTCCCGCTCGAACTGCGCGGGCTCCGTGAACTCGCCGAACATCGACGTGCCCAGCGCGTAGCCCGCGGTTCCGTCGGCGACCTTCTCGATGTTGCGCAGGTAGTACTGCAGGAAGGGGAAGTTCGAACCGTACACATCCCAGCTCACCGGGCCCAGCGTCTCGACCCAGTCGGCGAGGGGTTCCCCCGGCAGGCCGTGACGATCGGCGTAGGCGAGGGTGAACTCGCGCGGGGAGCGACCGTGCGCGTTCCACGACCACTCCGCCGCCCCCTCGACGTTCACCGGGTACAGCCAGTTCGCCGGGATCACGTACCCCACGAGGCAGCTGAGGCCCTTGTCCACGAACTCGGTGAGCCGCGCGTGCACGAACTCGGGGTTCGAGAAGGGCCCCACGGTCAGCCAGTTCGCGCCGAGCGTCGGGTACACGCCCAGCCAACGCCCGCCCTGCGCGTACTCCTCCAGCAGCGGGTAGATCATCGGCTTGCGCGAGGTGTTGTAGGTGCGCCCGCCGTCGTAGTAGGAGACCTTCACACCCTCCGGCACCGCCGCCAGGACCTTGTCGTTGGAGCCGTGGCTGGCCTGTGTCAGCAGCAGCCGCAGGCCCAGGCCGGGACACTTGCCCTTCGCCTGCTCCCACGCGGCGAGGCAGGCGCGCGTCTCGTTGACGAACCGGTCGTCCCTCGCGCACTCCGCACACTGACAGCCCTGGCCCTCCTCGGAGAGCCAGATCATCACGTCGAAGACTCCGTCGATGCGGCCCAGCTCGGCCAGCCACTGGCTCAGCAGCGTCACGAGCTCCGGCTGCGCGAAGCAGATCGAGTTCGGCACGCCCGTCGCCTTCAGCTGCGGGAAGGCCTCGAACATCCCCGTGCCCTGGAGCTGCTCCAAGTGGTGGATGATCGGCACGATCCGCACCGCGTGCTTCCGCGCGCGCTCCATCAGCTCGGGCTTCATCTCCGCGTGGCCGACGCCCCCGGCGTCGACGGTCAGCGTGGCGTGAACTTCCGCGAGGTTGAACTTGTGCGCCGCCATTCGCTCGAGGTCTTCCAGCACGCTCCCGCCCCACTCACCGCGCTCCTCCAGATCGGGCCAGTCCACGATCCGACAGACTGGCAGCGACACGCGGCCGGCGGCTTGCGGCTCGCCGAGAAGCTGCTTCAGCGTCTGCACCGCGTAGTACGTGCCCGCCTCCGTCAGCGCGGTGCAGGTCAGCCCAACACACCCCTCGCCTTGCAGGTCCGGCTCGATCCGGTACGCCTGATCGGCGTTCCGCAGGCCCCGCAGGCTCTCATCGTCCGCGCGTTCGAGGCGTACCGTGAACTCCCCGGGTCCGTCGGCCGGGGTGGTGCCGATCCGCCCCACCAGCTCCTCCGCCGCGCAGCGATCCAGCTCCGTCGGTGGCTCCGGCAGCGCGATGCGCACGGCCTCCGCCCGCACAACCACGCGGCCGGTCAGCTCGAGCTGCCTCGGTAGCGGCAGCAGCTGCCGGCTCCAGCGCGCTGCCTCCTCCGTCGACAACTTCTCCACCGGCTCGGCGGCGCAGGCCGCGGTACACAGTGCGGCCAGCATGGCCATCGCAACCGTCAGGCCTGGCATCGCTCCGACTCCCTTCGCAGCGCCCGGTTGGCAGCGCCTGAGCCGCTGCTTCGCCCGGCGCCCATGTCCGCCCTGCAGGTCCTCGCGTCTCGGCGCCGAACGGTGCCTGCGATCCCCGATCCGGCGGCTTTCGGGAGGGTCCCCGGCGATGAGCCTCCGACGACTCGTCATCCTCGTAACCACCGGGCTTGCGGCGCTCGCTCCGGCGCTGTCGGCGGACTTCGGGGTCCTGGTGCAGATCGGGCTGCAGGACCGGGAGCCTACCGAGTGGCGCGGGAGGATCGAGTTGCAGGGCGGCGCCGTCGAGCGCCTGCGCGGTTCCCGCTTCGGCCAGGAGGACGGCCTCGACGAGGGCGGAGCGTGGCATCTCACCACGGACGCGGTGCCCCAGACGCCGCGGCCTCAGACCGCCCCGAACGGCATCCTCGTCGAGGGCAACGCGAACCCCGGCGCCGTGCTGACCATCACGGCCGGCGAGATACGCTGGGACATTCCCCTCGCCGGTCTCCGATTCGGCACGCCTTTGGTCCACGAGAGTGGCGCGCTGTCCGTCCAGATCGCGCCGCCTCGGGTCGAGCTCTCCGGCGCGACGGGCGAGGCCGACTACCCCGGCGCGTGCGCGCTGCCCGACGGCAGCCTCCTGGCGGTCTGGCAGGTCTACGAGGGTGGCAATGATCGGCTGATGTACGCGATCCGGCGGAATGGCGAGTGGGGCCCGGCGGCCGACATCCCCGGCCTGGCAGGCGACCTGTACCAGCCCAAGTGCGCCCCGGCGGCGGACGGGGGGTTCTGGGTAGTCTGCGCGAGCATGCTCGCCGACGACTTTGACCTGTACGCTCTGCGCTTCGACGGCGAACGGTGGAGCGAACCCGTCAACATCTCCCACGCCCCGGGGCATGACTTCAACCAGACCCTGTGGGCTGCCGAGACGGGCGAGGTGTACTGCGTCTGGCAGGGCTTCCGTAACGGCTCGTCGGACATCCTGCTGGCCGCCTGTCGCGACGCGGCCTGGCGCGAGCCGACCCGCGTGGCGGACTCGCCGGCGAACGAGTGGGCCCCGGCAATCGCCGGCCGGGGGGCGCAGACCTACGTGGCCTATGACACCTACGAGCACGGCAGCTACGATGTGTATCTCGCGCGCATCGTGGACGGCCGCGCCGCCGAGCGCACGCTCATCGCGGGCTCGCCCCGCTTCGAGGCGAAGGCGTCCGTCGCCATCGACGTTCAGGGCCGCGTTTGGATCGCGTGGCAGGATGCGGGCGAGGACTGGGCCAAGGACACGGGCTACACCGTCCCCCAGGCCGCCCGCACCCAGGGCATCTACGGCGAGCGGAACCTCAAGGTCGCTTGTTTCGCCGAGGGCCGCCTCGCTGCCGCGCCCGATGTCTCCCTCTCCATGCCCGAGGGCGAGCGCCGCCTCCTGGAGGAGCCGCGCCTCTGCGCGACCGATGACGGCCGCGTGTGGCTGGCTCTGCGGCACCCCGCGACCCTCCGCCGGGCCCAGGGCCAGCGCGTCTACGGGGAGCGCGCGTGGGAGGAGTACGCGACCTACCTGAGCGGCGACGCGTGGGCTCCGGCGCTCTATCTCCCCGCCAACCTCGCTCGCATCGATACCTTCCCGGCCATCGTGCCTTCCGGCGAGGGCGTGATGCTGGTCTGCCACTCCGATAATCGCGGCATGAACGATCCGCGCAAGATGACGCGCAACACGATCTTCGCGGCCGCCGTGACGACGGCCGAACCTGTCAGCGAGGCCGTCCTGACCCCGGTCGAGCTGCCGACGCCGACGGTGGTGCGCGAGAACGAGGCCTCGCACCTCGCGCGGGCGCGGGCGTACGTGGCCGATCCGGCCGGGCGCACGCTCCGCCTGCTCCGCGGCGACACGCACCGGCACACGGAGGTCTCCTGGGACGGAACGGGCGACGGCTCGGTGCTCGACGCCTACCGCTACGCGATGGATGCCGCCGCGCTCGACTTCTTCATGGTCTCCGATCACAACCAGCGGACCGGCGTCGACCTGGAGTACGTTCGCCGCCGGTGCTACAAGCTCGCCGACCTGCACCACAACCCGCCGGCCTTCACCACCCTCTTCGGCTACGAGCGCTCGCTGGGCTACCCCGACGGCCACCGGAACGTCGTCAACGCCAGACGCGACTACGACTCGTTCCGCTTCACCGGGCAGCAGAACGACCTCGATCTGCTCTACGAGTACTGCCGCCGCGAGCGCGCGATCGTCATCCCTCACACCATCGGCACGAATCACGGCACGAACTGGTATGCCTTCGACCTGGGCCTCGAGCCCGTGGTCGAGATCTTCCAGGGCTGCCGCACGAACTACGAATACGAGGGCGCGCCGAAGTCCGCGACGCCGGGTGATCCCCAGGCCGACAACACCGGCTACCGTCCCCAGGGCTTTCTCTGGCGCGCCTGGCAGCGCGACCTGCGGCTCGGGATCCTCTGCTCCTCCGACCACGGCTCCACCCACTACTCCTATGCCGGGGTCTACTGCGCGCAGCCCTCGCGGGAGGGCGTCATCGAGGCGATCAAGGGGCGCCGGACCTTCGGGGCGACGGATAACCTCATCATCGACCTGCGCGTGGGCGACCACTTCATGGGGGAGGACTGGACGCAGGATCAGCCGCCCGCGATCGACGTGAAGGTCCTTGGCACTGCGCCCCTCGAGCGCGTTGAGCTCATCCGCGACTTCCAGTTCGTCTATACCCATCGACCCGAGGGCGCCGAGGCAAGCTTCACCTGGCTGGACAACGACTTCACGCCGGGCACGCACTTGTACTACGTCCGCGCCGAGCAGGCGGACGAGAGCATCGCCTGGGGCAGCCCGGTCTGGATCACGAAGGGGTGAGAGGCATGGTGGCGCTGGTCCTCGTGTTGGCGGTCGGTAGCAGCGGCGCGGGCGTCATCTTCGAGGACGGCTTCGAGTCCCTCGATGTGCGGTGGACCCGGAACGTCACCGGGAATGGCACGATCGAGATCGTGCCCGGCGGCGTGGAGGGCAACTGCCTGAAGATGACCGCGGCCGGCGGCACGACGTACCTCAGCACCCCACTCGACCCGGAGGAGTACGCGGGGACAACGATCGAGGTCGTGGGGATGGTGAAGCTGGAGAACGTGCAGATGGGCCAGGAGGTCTGGGCGACGGCGAAGTTCCACATCGGCGCGGTGCTGCCGGACCAGACGGTGGTGAACTTCGCCGACCGCTGGGTGGGCACGGCCGACTGGGCCGCGAAGAAGCTCACCGCCGACATCCCCGAGAACGCTCAGCGGATCGTCCTCGACCTGGGCCTGCAGAACGCGATCGGGACGGCCTACTACGACAACCTCGTGGTCCGCGACACCTCCGGGACCGGCCGGCCGATCTCCCTCCTACCGATCTGCAACCTGGGCCGCAGCGACGGCGTCGCCAACGACGGGCGCGGCAGCTTCCTCGACCTCGGCATGCACGACCTGTTCGGTCTCCCGGAGGGCAGCCTCGAAGGCCCCGGCATTACCTTCACCATTCCTCCGGACGGCGTGAACAAGGGCCGGACCTGCGTGGTTCTCAGGGGTGAGCAGCGCCCGAACCTCCCGGCCGAGACCGAGCCCCTCCCCCTCAACGTGAAGGCCGCGAGCCTCCATTTCCTCCTCGCCGCCGCGTGGGCGGACACGGCCGCGCAGGAGCCGTGCCTGACTTGCGAGCTGGAGTACGCGGACGGGCAGAAGGTGGGCGTGGAGATGCGCGCGGGCGTGGACATCGGCAACTTCGACGACCCGCGCGAGTTCGCGAACTACCGGCTCGTCTGGCAAGAAAGGAACGGCGCGGGGAAAGAGGTCGGCGTCGGCGCGGCGACCTGGCAGAACCCTCGCCCCGAGGTCGCCATCAAGTCCCTGCGCATCGTGTCAGCGGGGAAAGGCGTGCCGATCGTGCTGGCGGTGAGCTACCTGCGAAGGTGAGTGCGCCGCCGGCGCCCTACCCCTCCCCCCAGAACGCCTCGCACGCCCCCCAGAAGAACGTCTCGATCTGCTCTTGCGAGAGACCCAGCACGTTGCGCAGGAGGTCATGGTCCTTGCGGAGGTGCTCGGTAGTGTACTCGGGCATGATGGAGGGCGTGCCATCGACGCCGAACATGAGGCGCTCCACGCCGCAGAAGGGCACCGCCTTCCGCAGGGCCTCCTCGCGCCACGCGTCAGGCGTGCCCCGGCAGGTGTCGATCCACATCTGGCTGTCCCCGGTCTGATAGCCGACGGCGGCCCGGAATCGCCCGAAGACCGCGATGCACTCATCCACCCACGGCCAGCCGATGTGCGCCAGCGAGAAGCGCAGCCCGGGGAAGTTGATGAGCCCCTCGTAGAGCACCGGCCGGCAGAACCGCGAGCTGTCCCCGAAGCCGTACAGGATTCCCGAGTGGAACTGGATCGGTTTGCCCAGCTCCTGCAGCTTCTGGTAGATCGGGAAGACCAACTCATCGGTCGGGGCCCAGTGATCCGGGATCAGCTTCACCCCGCGCAGGCCCAGGTCCACGATCCCCCGCTCGATCTCCTCGACCATCCCCTCGGCGCGCGGGTTCGCGAAGATCAGCCCGTAGATGCGCCCCGGATCGGCGCGCTGCACCTCGGCGACGTGCTCGATGACCCGCCGCACTTCCTCTCGCGGAACCGCCTCGCCCGGCGTCTGACCCCGACCAGGATACTGTGAGAACAGGTTCACGCGCTCGATCCCCGCCTTGTCCAGCTGCTCGAGCACATATCCGCCCGTCTCATCGCCCCGCAGATGACAATGACAGTCCCAGATACGCACAGTCGCTCCTCCCGCCGTTGCCGTTCTCCGCCTCTCCGCCTCTCCGCCTCTCCGCAGCTCCGCAACTCCGCCTCTCCGCCTCTCCGCAACTCCGCCTCTCCGCAACTCCGCCTCTCCGCCCCTCCGCCCCTCCGCCTCTCCGCCACTCCGCCACTCCGCCACTCCGCCCCTCCGC
>VGFB01000094.1 GCA_016869015.1 Armatimonadota bacterium | reverse complement strand
GCCCGTTCCCATGGCGGCGATCAAGTTCGGTCCGGAGTTCTGGCAGGCGCTGGAAGCCGATGCCGGCGAGGGCGCGCAGGATAACCTCTTCCGCAAGCTCTTCTCAGGTGGCCTGCTGTTTGGCATCGGGCCGCTGAACAACGTCCTGGCCAAGGCGCGCGGAGCGGAGGAGGCGGTGCGTTGGGCGGCGCCCCCAACCCTCAAGGCCTCCCTCGTGCTGCGTCTCGACGAGCCCAACGTGCAGGTGACCGTGGAGGGACAGGTCGTCCCGCTGAAGGCCGAAGCCCCCGGGGCGGACCCGAACAGCCTGCTGAACCAGTTGCAGTTCATCTTCTTCCCGCTCCGCGTCAACGGCGGGCAGGCTCTACTGGCCGACATGGCCCGCTCGATGACGCTGGTGGTCACCGGCCTGGCCCCTGACACCATCCAACGTTTCACCTGGGAGTCGGGGCCCCCTTCGCAATCGGCGCCCTACCAGCAGAACCAGGCCCCGCTCGTGGTTCAGCAGCAGGCGCCTCGCCATCGAGAGCAGATCCGCGACCAGTTCGATGAGGGCCTGGCTCTGCGCATGGGCGGGCCGCAGCCCCCCGCGATAGGCTTCGGCGCCGCCGGAGCTGCCGGCCCAGCACTGGGGGGCGGGCTCGGCGGCGGCGCCGCCCGGGCCGAATCGCCCCCTGTCGCCGCTCCGGCCCCGCTTGAGGTTCCCTCGGAGGTGGAAGCGACCCCGATGGCGGGTGAAGCGGCGTCGCTCTATCCGGTGTCGCGAGCGGCCTCCCTGGTAGGCGCTCGCGGCCATCCTGAGGCCGCTGTGGGCGGCCTGGATCAACGGTCGAACCAGGCCTTTGCCACCATCGATCACGTGGCCCGCACCGACGGCAGCGTGACGCTGGACTACTACACCAACTCCGTGGGCCTGCAGGAGGTGGAGGTCGTCGATGCGGACGGACGGCCCGTGCAGAAGATCGCGGCCGGTCCTGCGCCGACCAACGGTCGCGCGCTGGCCAGCTGGCGCCCGAAGACCGCCAAGGAGGCTGTCGGCGGGGCGGAGGCGGCCGTAACGGTGCGGAACTGGGTGCTGACGCCGCTCGGAGCGCAGATCTCCGAGACGACGGCGCCTCTACCGACCGCGAATCGTGCGGGCGAGCCGCTGAGCGCGATCGCGCCACAACCCCCTGCCGTAGTTGACGTCTCGGTCGAGGAGCTGTCCGTTGCCGGCGACCTGCTCCAGGTTCGTGCCTACGTGGCGCCGGTTCGAGGGCCCGACGGGTTCCTCGCGCCTCCGGTGGACATCTCGATCACGGACGAGGCCGGGGATGTGGTGAAGCGCCTCGCTCCGACGCCGCCGGCTCCCGGTAAGGACTACATCTTCGCCTGGGACGCCACCGACGAGGCCGGCGAGACCGTGGCGGATGGACGCTACGTGCTGCGCATCGCGGCGAGCGCGGACTCCGCCCAGGGCTCGGCGCGGTCGGAACTGCGTTACTGGGTCGACGTTCCCGTCGAGGAGACACTGCGACGACTCGAGGCTCTGCATCCCGCGGTCGTCCAGACGCTGCAGGCCGAGCTGGCCGAGCAGAAGCCGGGCCTGGTGCTGGTGGCCTACCTCGCGCCCCAAGTCGGGCGTCTCCGGGCCGTCGTGGTGGACGCCCTCGGTCACGTGGTTCGTCACCTGGTGGACGACGACGTTGTTCCGGGGGCCCAGAAGCTCATCTGGGACGGAACCGACGACGACCGTCAGCCGCTTCCGGACGCCGCCTACGCAGTGAACCTGGAGCTGGACGCCGGGGACGCCGGCGCGTGGTGGGGCATCGTCGCCGTCGACGGCCTCGAGGCGAGCGACGGCAACTGACGGACTTCGGACTTCAGACCTCAGATCCGGAACTCGCAACCCGAACCGGGCTGTTCGCTTCAGTCAGGTTGCGCACGCTGCGATGGTGGCGGGCGTTGGCGGGGACTGTCCAAGTCGCGGCCCGCAGGGACGCGACGCATGGACTGTCCCCTGTTGCCGTTGTCGTGTCATCGTCCTCCGCCTCGAACGCCTGGACGGCCAACTGCACGGAGACCAACGCCAGTGTCACGCACTGCCCGCTTCATCCTGCCCGGGTTCCCGCACCACGTCACCCATCGTGGACACCGAGGCGAGGACGTGTTCCTCTCGGATCTCCATCACCAGCGCCACCTCGTCTGGCTGGCCGAGAGCGCACGCCGGTACGCCCTGCGCGTGTGGGCTTACTGCCTCATGCGCAATCACCTGCACCTCGTCGCAGTGCCGGACGACGGGCAGTCGTTTGCCAACGTCATGCGCCTCACCCAGATGAAGCACACCCAGGCCCTGAATGACGAAGGCGGTTCAGAGGGCCGCTTGTGGCACGGACGCTACTACTCCTGTCCGCTCGATGACGCTCATCTGTGGGACGCCGTTCGCTACGTCGAACGCAACCCGGTGCGCGCGGGCATCGTTGACCGCGCGGAAGTCCACTCGTGGAGCAGCGCGCCTGCCCATTGTGGATTTGCGAACCGACCCGGTCCTCGCGGGCGATCTGCCTCTCATTGGGAGGCTGGAGGACTGGGCCGGGTGGCTGTCCGGCCCTGAGGACGAACTCGGAGGCCGTGACTGGGAGGGCCAACGATGGCCAGGTGTGCGTGGCTCGTCTGCAGTGTGGCCATGCTGGTCGGGTGCAGGCCGACTCAGGGCGAGGACGCAGCCGAGCGTCCGTGGGACCGGGTCGCGTCCGCCGTCCTGCAGGGCACGGTACGCGATGGTGCGTGGGACGTCGACGAGGAGGGGATTGCGTACTGCGTTGTCACGGGCAGGGAGGAGGACCGTGAGGCCGAGGCGATCGTTGCGCTCGACACGCGAAGTGGCAAGCAGCTCTGGAGGATCACGGCGGGTCTGGACGCGGCCACCACATACCTCCTGCGCGTGCCGGGTGGGCCTGTGGTGGCCTACCTGCCGGGTCAGGCAATCATCGGCCTGGACCCACGGACCGGTGCCAGACTGTGGCGCCAGGAGGCCGGTGAGCCCACGTGGGTATCCGAGTGGATCGCCTCCAAGCCCCCAGCGGACCTGTGGCCCCAGCCGCCCCCACCGCCCGGGGCGCTCGCGATCGCCGGTGAGCGGATACTGGTGTTATCCCCCAGCGGGCTGACCCGGATCGATCCCGCGGATGGCCGCCGGGCGTGGTCGTTGGCCCTCCATCTGAGGGATTACTTCGCATACTCCGCCCCCGTGATCGCTGGCCAGACCGCGTTCTGCGTTGTTCCCGATGTGGAGGAACGAGCGTTCCACCGGCGTCTCGTGGCGGTCGATGTCGCCACAGGTAGGGAGTTGTGGTCGGCTGATGCCGGGCCGATACCGAGAATCGGCGATCCGCCTATGGCCCCAATGCCCGCCGGCGCGTGCGCTGCGGACGGACAGGGCGTCGTGTGCTTACGGCATCGGGTAGACGAGGCATTGACCGTCGAGGAATACACGCCGCGGCCGCTTCTGGTCTGCCTTGATCCGCATTCAGGTGCCTTGAGATGGCGCGCCCCCCTGCCCAAGTGGCCGTACGAGGAGGCAAACCCGACGGGGCTCGTGTCGAGCGGCGACTACGGAGGGGTCCTGCTGTGTTCGGGTCCATTCCTCGTCTACGACTTGGTGGGTGGTCGCGTCCTGTACGAGTGCATGCACCTGTCCCCGACCCCTCCAGCCATTTCAGGGCAGTTCCTGGCGCACCTCAGCCACGAGGATGCTCTCATCATCGTGGATCTGGAGTGGGGCCAAGAGGTGGCTACCGTGGACTTGGGGATGCTGTACTCGGGTGAGGCTAACGAATACGTCTTGGGCGAGGTCCGGGCGATCGGTGATCGATTCGCCGTAGTCCAACCGAACGATCGCGGGGACAGAACGCGGATTGTGCTGGTTGGGCGGTAGACTGCGAGGCGCGGGCTGTAGGGATGTGGACGCGGAGCTGGGCAGGCTGCGGACACACACGCGGATCGGTTCGCCATGTGGGGACGAGGCCTTCCGAGCGAAGGCTGCCGAACTGATGGGCGCTACGCGTCAGCGGTGACGGCAACAGGGGACAGTCCATGCGCGACTTGGACAGTCCCGGTAACACCCGCCACCGTCGTAGCGTGCGCAACCTGAGTCGAGCGGATAGCCCGAAACTCGAAACCTCAGCCCTGCGACTGTGGACCGGGGTAGTTGGCGACGAAGATGCCGAGTCCGACGAGGGCCGTCGCCAGCACGATGTCGCGGGTGATCGCCTCGTCCAGGACCAGCCAACCGAAGAAGACGCTGGCCACGGGCGTGATGAAGCAGAATGAGGTGACGCGGCTCGGGTTGTTCCCCTTCAGCAGGTAGTTCCACACCACGAACCCGAAGACGGTCGCCACGAAGATGATGTAGGCCGTCGCCCCCACGAACGGCAGGTCCAGCGGGCGGAGCGGCAGCGGCCGGTGCTCGAACAGGAGGCTGGTCGTCAGCAACAGCGTGCTGGAGACCACCACGGACCAAGCCGTGATCGCCGCCGGACGGACCTCGCCGGCCGTCCGTTTGGTGACGATGTTCTGCGCACCCCAGGAGACGGCCGCCCCGAGCGCCAGCAGGTCCCCGAACCGCATTGCTCCGTTCGTGCCGACGAAGGACTCGCGGAAGATCAGGAACACGCCGAGGGCCGCCAGCAGCAGCCCGGTGACCTTCCCCCATGTCAACCGGTCCCCCGGGATGAACCAGTGAGCCAGGACGGCCGTGATGATGGGCTGGGTGTTGAGGATGACCCCGACGCGCCCCGCAGTGGTGTAGGTCAACCCCCAGAAGATCGCGCCCTGCTGCAGGAAGAGCATTCCCGCGATGGCCGCCATCCGCCACCGCGCTTGCGGCGGCACCCGCCACTCCACGCCCATCGCCTGCATCAACGGGAACAGGCAGGCGGCGCTGACCGCAAACCGCAGCCCGACATACAGGAACGGGGGCAGATACCGCAGCCCCACCTTCATCAAGGCGAAGCCCAGACCCCAGATCACGCAGACGCCGATGACGCCCAGGACCGAACGCGTAGACAAGGCCAAGCACCTGCCGAGAGTACGAACGCCACAAGAAGGGGCCCTGGCAGGAGGCTTGTCAAGACCAACGAGCGCCAGGGGGGAGGTGCGAGTGGTGGAGCGGCAGCGGAAGGTCGACGGCGGGACGACAGCCTCCCTCGGCCACTCGGACAGAGCCCGCCGGACACGGAGGCAGACCACCGCGCCGGGCAAGGGGCGCCGGGCAAGAGGGGCTTTGTGCGGGAGCCGTGATCTGGTATGATGGAGGGACTGTGGGCGTGGGGCGGGTGGCGCGTTGCGGTCCCGGCCCTCTGCGTTCCACCGCAGACCAGATCAGCGAGGTTTTTCAGCCATGGCACTCAGTGGGAACGCCTGCATTGCCCAGTCGGGCGGGCCGACGATCGTCATCAACGCCAGCATGGTGGGGGCCGTGGACGCGGCTCGGGATGTCTCCGAGATCCAGAGCTTCTACGGGGGGCTCAACGGGCTGAAGGGGCTGCTGAACGAGGAGTTGACCAACCTCTTCCGCGAGGACCCTGAGGTCGTGTCCGCCCTGAAGTACTGCCCCTCCGCGGCCATCGGGACCTCCCGGCTGAAGCCCAAGGACCCGGAGCGAGCGCGAGCGATGGAGGTCTTCCGCAGGCACAACATCCGCTACTTCTTCTACAACGGCGGCAACGACACGCAGCTCGCGTGCCACCTGATCTCCGAGCTGGCGCAGACCAGCGACTGGGAGATGCAGGTTGTCGGCATCCCGAAGACCATCGACAACGACCTCGAGGTGACCGACCACTGCCCGGGCTTCCCGAGCGCCGCGCGCTATGCGGCGGCGGCCGTGCAGTTCGCGGGCAGGGACTCCGAGGCGTTCGGCACGCCCCACGTCATCGAGATCATGGGCCGCAACGTCGGCTGGCTGACCGCCGCGGCGTGGGCGGGGAAGCGCGATGAGGTCGACCCGCCGCACCTGGTTTACCTGCCCGAGAGACCCGTCACGCGCGCCCAGTTTCTTGAGGATGCGCGCGAGGCGTACAAGCGCTACGGTTTCCTCGTTGTCGCGGTTTCGGAGGGCTTCGCCTTCGAAGGCGAGGAGCAGACTACCACGTCCGACAAGGTGGACACCTTCGGCCACGCCCGTCTGGGCGGGGTCGGCTCGGCGCTCAGCGACCTGCTGGAGGCGGAGGGAATCTGCAGCCGTTCCCGGAGCGATAAGCTGGGCAACCTTCAGCGCTGCTTCGGCTGGGCCACCTCGAAGATCGACATCGAGGAGGCGTATGAGGTCGGCCGGCGCGCCGTCCTCAAGGCGGCGAACGGCGAGACGGACATCATGGTCACCATCGACCGCCTCTCCGACGACCCGTACAAGACCGCCATCGGCGACACGGCGCTGATGAGCGTCGCCGACAAGGAGAAGCGGGTGCCCGTGGAGTGGGTCAACGCGGCGGGCAACGGCCTGACCGAGGACTTCATGCGCTACATTCGGCCGCTCGTGTCGGGCTCCGGTGTCGAGTTCGGCGATGGGTTGCCGCACTGGCCGCGGCTGACCAAGCACATGGTCGAGAAGCAGCTCGAACCGTACACGCCGGCCAAGTAGCTCGGAGAATAGGACGGAGGCATTCTCGGAGGGGCTGCGGGAAACGCCTCCGTCCCGTTTTTCAGGAGGCACCATGGGATCGACGTTCTCGCCGGACCAGCTCGAACGCTATGCGCGCAACCTGGTTCTCCCGGGTTGGGGCGTCGAAGCCCAGCAGAGGCTGCAGGAAGCGCGGGTGCTGGTGATCGGCTCGGGGGGGCTGGGCTCCCCCTGTCTGTTCCAGCTTGCGGCAGCCGGGGTCGGTCATCTGACCATCGTCGAGGGCGATACGATCGAGCTGAGCAACCTCAACCGCCAGATCCTCCACACGACCGAGCGGCTGGGCCGGACGAAGGTGAGTTCAGCGGGGGAGACGCTGCAGGCGCTGCGGCCAGACCTGGACCTCACGCTCATCGAGGCGCGCTTCACGGCGGACAACGCCCTCGAACTGCTCGCCGACTGCGACCTGTTCATCGACGCCAGCGACAACTACGACACGCGGTTCCTCGCCAACGACGCGGCAGTCCTCGGGGGGAAGCGGCTGGTACACGGCTCCGTCTTCCGCTACGAGGGACAGCTCATGGACGTCCTGCCCGGGGAAGGGCCGTGCCTGCGGTGTCTCTACCCGGCTCCCCCCCCTCCCGGCACGATGCCCAGCGGCGCGGAGGCGGGCGTGCCGGGGTACGTGCCGGGCGTCGTGGGCACGCTGCAGGCGGCGGAGGCGGTGAAGCTGATCACCGGCATCGGCGAGCCCGTAGTGGGGCGGATGATCGTCTTCGACTCGCTCTACATGTGGTTCGACGAACTGAAGGTGCAGCGCGACCCCGAGTGTGCGGCGTGCGGGGACGCGCCAACCCTCACCAGCCTGCGGTGAGCGCGGCCCCCTACGGCGCCAGGCTGACCTCCCCCAGTCGGTCCACCTCGTGCACGGTACAGTGCGAGACCCAGGTGTCCAGACCGAGGCCGCCCGTGCCGTTCACCGCGGGCGATGAGACGCGCAGGATGTTCAGGTAGAGCTTCTCGCCGGGCGCGACGCCCCCGGCGACTACCGAGGCGAGAGGGATCGACAGGCGGGTGGTCCACCGGCCCGCCGCCGCGGTGTCCGAGCGCGCTTGGATCCCATGGTCCTCCAGCGGCACGTTCCGGCGGAAGTTCACCTCGCCGTGGGAGAGCGCGACGGTGAGGCCCGTCGGGCCGACCGCGTATTGCCGGTACGGCAGCGCGCGTTGCCCGGCCACGAAGAGCTCCCAGTCGTCGAAGGGGAAGACCATCGCCGAGGCCTCGAGCTTCGACGGGTCGCACGCGTCGGTCAGCTCGAGATAGAGATGCGTCCCGTCGTGCGCGATCCGCCCGCCGAGCTGCCGCACCGAGGGCTTGTCGCCCCCGCGCTCAAACCAACTCCCCGGCAGCTCCGCGGCCTGCGACCAGTCGAGGCGGTCCGGGTCGCCGCTGACCCCCAGCACGCGCGGCGCGGCGACCGCGGGGATAGGCGCTGTCGTGCGCTTCAGGTACTGCTGCCGGCCGACGGTCATGTAGCTCCAGACGCCCAGCTCGAACAACGCGATCCGGCGCTCCTGAGCATCCGTCGCGGCCAGGGCCTTCGCGTCCTCGAGCAGCCCCGCAAAGCGCGCCATGCGCTCCTCCGTGCCGAGATGCCCCCAGGCAAGCTCGGCCCCGCTGAGGCCCTCCTTCGGGTAGTTGGCGGGGTCGCAGTACGCCTGCTCGATCGCCTCGTACAGCTCCCGCATCGGCTTCGCGGCCGGACCGTAGAGCCCGACGAAGTAGTCGCGCAGCAGGTCGTCGACTTCCGCGTCCGGGTCGTCCATGAGCTTGAAAGTCACATACGACTCGACCTCCTGCCCGTAGCCGCAGTGGAACATCCCGCGGTAGCCGTACGCGCGGAAGAGCCCGAACTGCTCGCCGATGGTGTGGGCGAAGAAGCCGGGGAAACAGTGGTACTTCCCGTTGTTCGCGGTCTCGACCGGGAAGGTGTAATAGAGCCACAGGTACAGCGGTCGCCCAACGTCCTCGGAGCCCCAGTCCTCGAGCAGCCGGACCTCGCTCTCGTAGCCCTCGCGGCTCCAGGGGGTGCGGTTCATCGCGAAGCAGAACTGCACCGCCACCCGTGGGTCGAGCTTCAGCCGCGCGGGCATCATGGCGTGGGACGCGTAGGCGAGGGTGACGATGGACTCGTCCGGATGAGTCTGCGCCAGGCCCTTCTGCACCTCGTTGATGAAGTTGAAGAAGTAGTCGCTGTACTGCCCCGTCGAGAAGACGTTCGTGCCGGGGGTGCGCTCCACGGCGAGCCACTTCCGGCACCCGTCGCACTTGCAGAAGCTCGAGTTGTCCATCGGCTCGACGGGGAAGGGGTTCGGCAGCGCCGGGCGCCAGAAGATGCCGAGTTCCTCCGCGGTCTTCTCGCCCTCGTAGTAGTCGCGCGCGTCTTGCACCAGTTGACCGATCAACGCCCGGCTGGTGTAGCACATCTGCGGCGGCTCGCCCTCATAGCCCTGGGCGAACATCTCGGGGCGGCGCTCGACAAACAGCTTCGCCGCG
>VGFB01000093.1 GCA_016869015.1 Armatimonadota bacterium | reverse complement strand
GCTGCCCGTTCCGGGGGCCGGCTCCCCGCAGTCCGCACCACTGGTGAAGCTGATGCGCGAGGCCGGGATGAAGGAGGGCGTCGTCGCGCTGACCGCCGAGGAGCTCATCGACCCCGGCTACTTCACCGCCGAGCGGTTCTGGATCGTCCTGTACCTTGGGGGCGAGGAGTACCGGAACACCGTCCGCGAGGAGGGCGACGTGATCGCCTCGCTGCAGCGGTACCTGCGCGAGGGGGGCACGCTGGTCGCGCTGCCGACCGGGCCCTTCCCGTTCTACTACGATGAGACCAACAAGCCGAACGTGCGCGCGGCCGACGTGGGCTTGCCGATCAACGGCAGCGGTGTCGAGGGTCGGCGGGACCAACTCCCCGAAGCCGAGCGGATGCGCATCTCCGGCTGGGAGAAGCCGCCGGAAGGCCGTGCGCTCACCTTCCACTTGAGCCCCGAGCAGTCGATCATCGCCTCGCTGCCGAAGGCGTTCCCCTTCCCGACCACCGGCGACCCTCGCTGGCGACCGTTGGCGAACGTCATCGGCGAGGCCGGCGAGTACACGCCGATCCTGACCTTGAGGGATGAGGAGGGCAACTCCTACGGCGAGGCCGCCGCGATGATCCGCTACACGGCGGGTCCCCTCGCCGGGGGACGCGTGGTGTATGTCTGGTCGACACTCGCGAACTCGCGGGACTACCAGGCCGCGGTGACCCTCGACCTCCTCCGGTACTTGCTGACGAGTACCGTGCCGTCGCCCGCCCGGGCGCGGTGCTATCGGGCGGCGTCGCCCGTCACCGTCGACGGGAAGCTCGACGAGCCCGCGTGGAACAGCGTCGCGCCGCTGGGGGCGTTCAGTTGCTTCCTCACGAAGCGCGGCACTCCGGCCTACGGCACGGAGGCGAAGGTCGTCTGGGACGATCAGAACCTGTACGTGAGCTTCCAGGCCGAGGACCCGGACATCTGGTCCACGATCGCGGAGCGTGACGGGAACCTCTGGGAGGGGGAGGTCTGCGAGGTGTACGTCGATCCGGACGGCGACGGGCGGGACTACGCCGAACTGGAGGTCAACCCGCTCAATGCGGTGATCGACCTGAAGATCGGTTGGGAGGAGAACGGCGCGGTCACGGATGTGCCGACCTTCGTGAAGTGGGACGCCGAGGGCTGGAGGACCGCCGTCTCGGTGGACGGCACGACGACCGACCGGGCGGACAAGGACAAGGGCTGGACGGTGGAGATGGCGGTTCCGCTGGCCGACCTCGCGCCGCTGGGCGGCCCTCCACCGCAGCTCGGCGACACTTGGCGGTTCCAGCTCTACCGCATCGACCGCTCCAACACGCTGAGGGACCCCGAGTACAGCGGCTGGTCGCCCACCGATACCTTCCATCGGCCACGGCAGTTCGGCCACCTGACTTTCGCCGGCGCCCCGAACGCCGACGACTTCTCGCTCTACCCGAACGGCTCAACCGGCGCGCCCATGTGGCGCATCGCGAACGGCGGCTGGCGCGTGGTCGATGGCGCGTTCGAGGGCTCGGACTGCGTGACGCCCGGCTGGACGCCCAACGGTGCGGTCATGGCGGACCGCTCCTGGCAGGACAGCACGCTGAGCCTGCGCTTCAGGATCGTCTCGCGCGGGTCGGACTGGCGCGACGGACCGTGGATCGGCTTCCGCTACTCGGGCAGCGAGGCGTGCTACTCGCTGAACTTCAGCAGCCGCGACGTCGCGCTGCACAAGTCCCTCCAGGGCCGCGCGACCGGCGATGACACGGCCCTCGCCTCCGCGCCCTTCGCCCCCGATGGGGCCTGGCACGCCCTGGCGATCACCGTCCGCGGCGCGGACATCGCTGCCACCCTCGACGACAAGCCGCTCCTCGAGGCGACCGACACGGGTGCCCGCGTGCCGGCGGGCTCGCTCTGCCTCGCCGCCCGGCGCTGGGAGAACTCGGAGGGGCACACCGTCGTGCTCTTCGATGACGTGGAGGTCCAACCGGAGTGAGCGTCGCCCCGGAGCTGCTCGAGGCCGTCCGTGACCTCCTCGACGCCGCGCAGACGACTGCGCCGGAAGAACTGATCACGCGCGCGGAGACGTTGCGAGCGAGGATCGAGGAGGCGCTCTTCGGCGCCAACGATGCGGAGGCGCTTGGGCTGCTGAATGATGCGGTGGTGTCGGCGCTCCTGCACTCGCGAGCGGTCCGACAGGGCGACGCGGAGAGGGCGGAGGAGTGCCTGGAGCAGGCGAGGCTGTTCGCGAAGGCGGCCGCGTCCCGTTAGCAGGGGAGATCACGACCCGAGGAGGCGCGCGATGGGACGAGCGTGGGTGGCGGGCCTCGCCTTGCTGACCGGAGCGTGCTCGCCGGGACAGGCGTGCATCATGGCGATCATCGACGGCGACACGGCCCTGGTGTGCGCGTGGGACATGGCTCACTTCATGGAGGTGAAGGTCACCGGAGGCCGCGCCGATCTCACCCTCCACGCCCCCGGCGGGCCGATTCGGTTGCGGGAGGGCGTCCGAACGGTGAGCCAGGGCGGCCGCACAACCACGCTGACCCGAACGCCGATGATGTACGATGGCGACCTCTTCGTCCCGGCGCGTTTCCTCACCGAGGTGATCGGGTGCACGTTCGAGTACACCGCTAAGACCCGCGCGATCGTCGCGCAGACCAAGAAGGGCCGCTTTGCGCTGGGCGTGGAGACGCTGTCGGAGATCGAGGTTGGAGGCGCCAAGACGCTCGAGGAGCTGGTCGCGGCCCTCGAACGTGCCGTAGCGCGCAGCGACTGGCGGGGATGCGACAGGGCCTTTGGCCCCACCACGATGATGCCCGCTGACGGCGTCTCGTACGCGAACCCCAACCAGCGCCGGGCAATGGAGGCCTTCAGGAACTGGCGGGGGCCCGGAGCCTTCCGCTTCCCGCCCCTCACCCGCGTGTCCCATGCGCGCCTGAACGCGGTGAAGACGGCCCTCGGCGGGCGGAACCTCGGGCTCAAGGTGCGGGACTTCTACGGCGGCGACCGGACCAACGGCTTCTGGATCTTCCGCCACGAGCGGTTCGAGTGGCGGCTGGTTGGGCTCGTGACGTTGTGAAGGACCTCACCCCCGGCCCTCTCCCCGAAACGGAGAGGGGGCAGGGGGTGAGGCTCAGCCGAGCCCCTCAAACACCTCCACCAACCCCTCATACGCCAGCCGGAAGACGGGCAGCAGCGCCTCGTAGCTCGCTCGCGGCGTGTGCCTTACCGCAGTCGCCGCCAGGTCCTCAGCGACGCTGAAGTCGCGGAACAGCCCGACCCCGACTCCTCCCGCGACCGCCGCGCCGAGGCTGGTGGCCTCCTCCAGGTGCGCGGGCGCCAGCACGGGCACGCCGTAGGCGTCGGCCATGATCTGTCGCCACAGCTCCCCCTTCGCCCCGCCGCCGATGACCCGCATCGCGTCGATCCGCATGCCGTTGGGAGGGGCCGCATACCGCGCAGCGGTATCCGGCCCGCCGTGCCCCCGGAACAGGTCCAGCACCAGTCGCAGGTTCAACGCGACCCCTTCGAGCACCGCGCGGCAGAGGTGCGCCTTCGTGTGGTTGGGGGTGAGGCCGATGAAGGCGCCGCGCGCGTGGGGGTTCCAGTGCGGGCTGCGCTCGCCCATGAGGTACGGCAGGAAGATCAGCCCCTCGCAGCCCGGCGGCACGGTCGCGGCGACCGCGTTCAGGAAGTCGTACACGTCGATGCCCTCGGCCTTCGCCGCGCGCATCTCCTCCTGGCAGAGCATGTTACGGAACCACTGGTAGCACGCGCCCGCGGCCTGGGTCGTGCCGGCGGGCATGTAGCGATCCGGCACGAGATGGCAGAACGTCACCGTGCGGTGCTCGGGATGCAGGAAGGGTTCGCGGGTCGCGAGGGCGATCCACGAGGACGAGCCGATGTAGTTGTACGCGGTGCCCTCCGCCACCGACCCCGCCCCGACCGCCGCGCACGAACCGTCCCCGCCGCCGATCACCACCGGCGTGCCGACCCGCAAGCCGCACGCCTCCGCCGGCCCGGGAAGCACTTCGCCCACGACGGCCGTCGAGGGGCGCGGCTCGGGCAGCAGCGCGCGCTCGATCCCCGCTGCCTCCAGGATCTCGTCGGACCATCCCCTCGCGCGCAGGTCGAAGGCATTCGTTCCCGAGGCGTCCGAGTAGTCCGTAGCGCACGCGCCCGTGAGGCGCATGACGGCGTAGTCCTTCGCCTGCAGGAAGCAAGTCGCGCGGGCGTACACCTCCGGCTCCTGGTCGCGGACCCACATGATCTTCTCGATCGAGTACGACGGCCCCAACCGATGCCCCGTGGACTCGTACACGCGCTCGGGGCCGACGCGTTCCGCGAGGAGGTCCGCCTGCGCCTGCGCGCGCTGGTCGGCCCAGATGATCGCCGGCCGAAGCGCTTCCCCGCGCCCATCGACCGCGACACACCCCATCATCTGCCCGCTGAAGCTCACGCACGCGATGTCGCGCGCCGACGCCTCCGTCAGCAACCGCCGGGTGGAGTCCACGACCGCCCGCCACCAGTCGTGCGGGTCCTGCTCGACCCGATTCTGCCCGAGGTGCTGCGTCTCATACGCGTCGAACGCGGAGGCAACCAGCCGCCCCTCGGCGTCGTAGAGCGTCGCCTTGTTGCCGGTAGTGCCCAGATCATGGGCGAGGATCAGGCTGGCCATGGTTCTCTCCGGGGACGGCAACTGCAACGAAAGCGGGAAGAGTGGAAGCTGGGAAGAACGGCGAAGAAGGCATGTCTTGGGAATCGGCCTGTCGCGCGTCCCGCAAGCGGGACGCGCGACAGGCCGATTCCCAAGACGCTTGCCGTTGCCGTCTTCCGCCTCTCTTCCCCTCTTCCATCCTTCCCGCTTTCGTTGCCGTTCCGTCCGCCGCTAGCCTCCCCCGAGCACCAGGTCCAGCTCTCGCTGCGTGGCGATCTTCGCTTCCTGCAGCGCAGCCTCGGGGGTCTTCTTGCCGTAGACGGCCTGATCGACGGCCCTCTGCAGCGCGCGCATGTAGAAGGCCTGGACGGGCATGACCGGCCGCTGATGGCGGCACTCGGTGAGGATGCGGTAGAAGTCCTGGTAGAACGGCTTGTCCTTCACCTCGGCGAAGTAGGGCGAGGCCTTCAGCCCGGGGAAGAGCCCCGTCTCCTTGCCCACGAGCCGCGTCCCCTTGGGACTGTGGCACATCCACCGCACGAACTCCCAGCCGGCGTCCTGGTGGCGGGCGTTACGGGGGAGGCCGATGCACCAGCCGCCGACCCAGCTGCTATGCTGCTCGCCGTCGGGGGGCGCGGGGATGAAGGTGACGCCGTAGTCGAGGCTGGGCGCGTACCGCTCGATCTCGGCGATGCCCCCGATGTGCAGGCACATCATCCCGACCTGCCCCGTGTAGAACGGGTTGTTCTCCTGCGTCCCGAAGCCCTGTTGGAGGCTCGCGACCTTGGTTACGTCGTAGTTCTCGGCATACGAGCACATCCACTCGAGCGCCCGCACGATCCTCGGATCGTCGCAGGTGATGACGTGCTTCTCGTAGTCGTAGAACTCCCCCCCGAAGGCCCAGCCCCAGGTGAAGATCGAGTTCGCCCCGCCGTACTGCGCCCACGGGATGAGGCCGATGCTCACCAGCTGCCCCTGCTCGGACCGGGTGAGCGCATCCGCGAGCCGGTCCAGCGCCTCCATCGTCGCGGGCGGCTTGCTCGGGTCGAGACCGGCCTTCTTGAAGGCCTCCCTGTTCCACACGAAGCCGAAGTTCGGGTCGGCGCAGAAGGTGAGGGCCCACACGTCATCCTGGTAGGAGTTCTGCCGCCAGCAGGGGGCGAAGTAGTCGTCCTCGCCGATGCCGGCCCGCTCGCAGCGCTCCGTGAGCGGCTCCAGCGCGCCCCACTCGGCCCACGGCGCGACCTGCGGCCCGTCGACGAAGATGACCTCGGGGGGCGTCTTGGCGGCGACGGCGGTGAAGAACTTCTGGTTCGTGGACAGGTCGTTGGCGGCGAAGACCAACTCGATGTCGATCTCAGGATGACTCGCCTCGAAAGCCGCCGTGACGTTGCGGAAGCCCTCGGCCATCGTCCCGCCCCACACGTGCCAGACGCGGACGACCGTCTTCCCGTCGCGCAGCGGCTTCCGCCCGGCGACGCAGCCGCCGAGGATCCCCAGGCCCAACACGATTGGCAGGAGCAATCCGGGCCGTCTCACAACAGCAGGCCTCCGGCAGCGCCAGTTCACCACCGCAAGCCGGCTGTCCTGCCGGCGCTCGCCTGCCGCGGCGCCGGTCGGCAGGGGATGACGCCCTCCCCGGTGAAGCCGTCTCACGCGGCCTTGCAGCCGACGCCCACCGAAAGGGGTGGAAGTGACGATGCGACAACGAGTCTGCCTGTTCGCGGCGCTGTTGGTCTGGGCCGGCGTCGCCGTCTCAGCCGCGGCCTGGACCCAGGAACCACCTGATCCGACGCCCAAGGCCCCCAAGGACCGGCCGCTGATCGACGAACCCGATCCGGACGAAGCTCCGGCGGTGCCCTCCGGCTCGACCAGCGGTAGCCCGTCCTCCTCGCCGATGCCCACCGCGGCCATCGCGGGGATGATGAGCGTGTTCTTCGTGGTGTACTTCATCTTCATCGGGCTGATGGTGCTCATCGGTGTCGGCGGCGTGGTTCTGTCGGCCCTCGCCATCTACGACTGCGCGCGCCGCGACTTCCCCGACCCGAGCACGCGCGCGATGTGGTGCCTGTTGATCGCGCTCACCCGGCTGCTGGGCGCGATCATCTACTACTTCGTCATCTACCGGAAGGGGGACCCGCCCATCCAGCCGGCCTACGTCCCCGGCACTCCGCCGCCCTCGCCGCTGTCGGGATAGGCCCGGGAGGTCGACGGACAGGGCTGGTGGCTCTCGCGCGCCGCCCCCCCGGGGTCACGGAGGGATTCCGGGCCTCGCGGCTGAAGTCCCAGTTGCGGTGCGGTCCAGAGCTCCACCTCGGGAGGCCCCAAGATGCCCTCCTCCACTGACGTGCGCGAGTACGATGTGATCGTGGTCGGCGGCGGGATGGCGGGCGTGTGCGCGGCCCTTGCCTCCGCGCGACATGGCGCCCGGACCGCACTCGTCCAGGACCGGCCCGTCCTTGGCGGCAACTCGTCCAGCGAAATCCGGATGCACGTGTGCGGCGCGGACTGCTCGGGTGGGCGGCCGAACACCCGCGAGACGGGGATCATGGAGGAGCTGCGGCTGGAGAACGCCGCCCGCAACCCCCAACGCTGCGCGGAGATGTGGGACCTGATCCTGTGGGAGGCGTGCGAGGCCGAACCGAGCCTGGACCTCTTCCTGAACTGCCAGATCGTGGAGGTCGAGTCCTCGGCGGGCGGGCTGCCGGCCTCGGGGGAGGCAGGCCGGTCGGGCCGAATCACGCGCCTGCGCGGCCTGCAGGTCTCGACGGAGGGGTGGCTCGACTTCGCGGCCGCGCTGGTGATCGACTGTACGGGCGACGGCCGGATCGGCTACCTCGCGGGCGCGGAGTACCGCACGGGGCGTGAAGCGAAGAGCGAGTACGACGAGCCCTGGGCGCCGGAGGAGGCGGATGACTGGGCCCTGGGCTCCTCGCTGCTGTTCACCGCGCGGGACTTCGGCGAGCCGATGCCGTTCGAGCGTCCGCCCTGGGCGCACCTGTTCCGCACCGACGCCGATCTCCCGCACCGCCCGCACGGCGCGAGCGAGTACGGGTACTGGTGGATCGAATGGGGCGGGCACCTGGACACGATCGCCGACAATGAGGCGATCCGGAACGAGCTGCTGAAGTATCTCTTCGGGGTGTGGGACCACATCAAGAACCGGGGGGACCACGGGGCCGAGAACCACGCGCTGACCTGGTTCGGGTGGGTGCCGGGCAAGCGCGAGTCGCGCCGCCTCCTTGGGGACTACGTGCTGCGCCAACAGGATTGCACGGAGGCGCGGCGGTTCGAGGACACGGTCGCCTACGGCGGGTGGCCGGTGGACATCCACGCCTATGGGGGCCTCGAGAACCCCGACCCGCCGGCGCGCTTCGGCCACCTGGAGGACGTGTATGCGATCCCCTTCCGGATGCTCTACTCGCGGAACGTCGAGAACCTCCTGATGGCGGGCCGCGACGCCTCGGCGACCCACATGGCCCACGGGTCGACCCGCGTGATGGCGACGTGCGCGGTGATGGGCCAGGCCGCCGGAACCGCCGCCGCACTGTGCGCGCAGCACGGCTGCCTGCCGCGCGACTTGACCGACAGCCACATCACCGAGCTGCAGCTCGCGCTCATCCGCGACGACTGCTACCTGCCCGGCCTCTCGCTCACCGATCCCGACGACCTCGCGCCGGCGGCAACCATCACCGCCTCCAGCCAGGCCTCCCCGGAGCTCGGCCCGGAGAACCTCGTGAACGGGATCGACCGCCCCTTGGGCGACGCGCCGAATGCCTGGGAGGCCGCCGCCGATCAGGAGGGTCACGCCTGGGTGTGCTTCCAGTGGCCGGAGCCGGTGGAGATCGCGGAGGTGCGCCTGACCTTCGATACGTGCCTCGCGAAGGTCGTCACGCTCACCCACGAGACGGGCTTCAACGCGCGCATCGTGCCGGGCGTCCCCGACGAGTGTGTGGCGGCCTACGTGGTGGCCGGAGTCCGTTCGGGCTCACCGGCCTGGGGCCCCGTCGAGGGCGAGATGTGGGAGACCCTCGCTCAGGCCCGCGGCAACCACCAGCGGCACCGCGTCCACCGCCTCAAGCCGATCCGCACCCATAGGCTCCGCCTCCTGATCCGCAAGACCCGCGCTGGGAAGCCGGCGAGAGTGTACGGGGCGAGAATCCTCGGGACGCGCGGCTGAGCACGCGAGGCGATGCGTGTCGCCTCCCGGTCGTCGCCGGCGAGGTTCGAGGACAGAGACAACCCTACTGGCGGCAGCGTGCCGGAGGACAAGTCCTTCGTGGAGCCGAAGGACTTCCGCGGGATGGGTGTCCTCGCCGTGCAGCCCCCGAAGGGGGCGACCGGTGCATGGCCACGGGCGCAAGCCCGTGGAACCGAGGCCCTCAATCCCTTGAGCCCCGAAGGGGCGACAGGACGGCCTGCTCGCCCCTTCAGGGCGGGGGTGGTCGGGGGGCGCGGCGTTCCGTGGGTTTCACCCACGGCTATCCATCGGTGGCCCCTTCGGGGCCGAATGGCGGAACCCACCGCCCGCGGTCAGCGGCCCACGCGCACAAACGGGGCCACCG
>VGFB01000092.1 GCA_016869015.1 Armatimonadota bacterium | reverse complement strand
GTAGCCGTAGTCCGGCTCGCCCTCGGGCAGGGCCCGCGGCTCCCGCGGGAAGCGCCTAGCGGCAGCCTCGACTCGCGGGCAGCGGTAGACGTCCGGGTCGTGCAGGTACCGGGGCGTCAGGTCGGTGAGGGTCGGCGGGAAGCAGCCGGTGTGGTCCTGGGCATACATCTGCAAGGCCCAGGAGATGTTGCGCAGACTCGACGCGCAGCGCGTGCCATCGGCCCGGTTGCTTGACCGGACGACGTTGGGCAGCAGCAGCATCCACACGATCAGGGCGATGCCGATCACGCACAGCAGCTCGGTGTAGGTGAAACCTCGCCGTTTCATCGCGCTACCTGATCCCGTGGCACCGGCGTCTCGCCGGTGGACGCGGAGGCGGTTCCATCGGCGGGACGCCGATGCCACGTCGGCGTCACCTGCTCCCACCGCCGAGCCACCCACCGGTCCCGGGCTTGTCGGCACGTCACCCGCACTTCCCGCTCGACGACCCGCCCGGCGGGGTCGGCAACCCTCCCCAGCGAGCGGATCGTCAGCCGCCCCCCGCGTTGCTCGGCCCGTACTTCGTAGCTGCCGACAACGAGCCGGGAATCCTCGGCCGCCTTCACGGGCCGCGGCCCCACGTCCGGCGCGGCCACGGACGGCTCCTCCGGCGACCCGTCGCGCCGGACGGTCCGGGCCAGCGACATGTCCCGCTCGTCGCCCGCGCCCCGCGCCAGCAGCTCCTCGACGCCCATCTCAGCCAGGTACAGCGCCTGCAAGCCGTCCCGCTGATGGCTGACGCGCTGGGCGTGGGCGACGATGACCAGCGTCATCGCCCCCGTCGAGGCCGCGATCAGGGCCATGAGCGTCAGGCTGGCCATCAGGTAGACCGATCCCCGTCGGGAGCCGCGAGTCACAGCGTCCCCCCGTTCCGCAGGTGCAGGGCCACCGACCGGCGCGCGGCCCCGTCGCCCCACGAGACCTCGACGACTCGCCCGCCGCGACCCGCGACGCTCGGGTACGCGAATCGGGGCCGGAGGCCCTCGATGGTCGCAAGCCCCGGGGTCTCGGCGGCCGCCCCCTCCCGTGTCACGCCCTCCGAGTTGGCCCGATACTCCACCCGCGAGCCGTCGCCGGCGACCAGGATGAGACGACTGTCCGTCGAGCGCGGATCGACGGTCGCTGCCAGGCGGATGTCGCGCCGCAGGAGCGACAGCAGGTCGGTCTCGCGGCCCAGGCGACCGGCCTGCAGCTGTTGCCGGTCAATGGCCTGCTGCGTCTTCGCGTAGAGCTGCAGGCCCAGCCCCACGGCGAGCGTCGCAACTCCCATGGAGACGACCAGCTCCATGAGTGTCAGCCCGCGTCGGTTGAGGGGACGGTCGGGTCGCATCACGAGTCCATCCCTTGCTCGGCCATGCCGAAGACCAGGCTGGTCCGGCCCGGGGGGCGATCGCCCTCCTGCCATCTGACTTCGAGCGAGATCGTGCGCATCCGGGGGGCCGGCCCCGGCTTCACCGTAAGCGAGCCGGTGGCCCCCGGGAGGCCCCGGAGGGCCTCGGCGGGAATCGCGTGGCGCCCGGGCTCCGGCAGGGCCGCAAAGCCTGCCGCGCGGAGGATCTCCGCGTGGCTCTCCAGCGCCATGAGCGCCCGCGAGCGGTTCGAGGTGCGGGCCAAGGCCGCGCTGCAGTGGTAGTACGCCTGAAGCGCCAGCAGCATCCCCACGCTGAGCACGAAGGTCGCGATCAGCGCCGCCATCAGCGACCCGCCGCGGCGACTCCGGAAGAGGCCGGGCTCGTTCTTCGGCGCGCGAGCCGCTTCGTCAGCGCGTAGCGCCACCCCGGACAGATGCTGCATCCGCCCGACCAGGAGCACCACCAGCTGACCGAAGCCGATCAGGACCACCCAGGTCAGCAGACCGGCGAAGGCGTGCGACTCGGTGCGTCCGAGCAGTTTGAGGGCCAACCCGGCGGCCAGCGCGCTTACCGTCGGCAACCCCACGGCCACGTACAGGCCCCAGTGCGCCTCCGCGCGCGTTCGCTCATCGACGGGAACTACAGTGGTGTCCATCCTCATCCTGCCTTACGCGTCGGCGTCCACGGCTCCGAGCACCCGCAGCACCTCCTCGGGTGTCGTCACGCCATCCCTTGCCTTGGCGAGGGCCTGCTGACGCAGTGACGCGACGCCCAGTCGCGTCACCTCCTGCTCCAGCTCCGCCACCGGCAGCCCCCGCAGCACCAGCCCCCGCAGCGCGCCGTCCACCGGCAAGACCTGGAAGACGCCCGTCCGCCCGTGGTAGCCCGTTCGGCCGCACTGCCCGCATCCCGCGCCCGCCCGCAGGCCGGGGCTCGGTTCCATCCCGATCCGCCGCAGGAGCTCCGGGTCCGGTTGCGAGGGCTGGGCGCACGCCTCGCAGACCTTCCGCACCAGCCGCTGCGCGACGACGGCCGTCACGCTGGAGGCGACGAGGAAGGGCTCGACGCCGATGTCGATCAGCCGCGCGAAGACGCCCGCGGCCGACCGGGCGTGGACCGTGCTGAGGATCAGGTGGCCCGTCAGCCCGGCCTGGACGGCGATCCCCGCCGTCTCGCGGTCGCGGATCTCCCCGATCATGATGACCTCGGGGTCCTGTCGCAGGATGGTGCGCAGGCCCGCCGCGAAAGTCAGGCCGGCCTGCTCGTCCGTCTCCGTCTGGCTGACGATGCCCAGGTCGTGCTCCACCGGGTCTTCGATCGTGCAGATGCTCGCCAGCGAACGGCGCTGCCGGTGGATGTGCGCAAGGGCCGAGTACATCGTGGTCGTCTTCCCCGCGCCCGCCGGGCCCGTCAGCAGGATCGTCCCCTGGGGCCGGCTGAGCAGCTCGCAGAAGAGCGCCACGTCCTGCTCCGTCATCCCGAGCTGCTCGATGGGCATCACGGCCAGCTGCGGGTCGAAGAGACGGACGGTAGCCTTCTCGCCGTGGATGGTGGGCAGCACCGAGATGCGGGCATCCACCACCCGTCCCGCCACCTTCGCCGTCGAACGGCCCTCCTGAGGCACGTCGCCCCGGTAGGTCACCATCCCCGCGATGACCTTCATCCGGCCGAGCAGTCGCTCCCGGAGCGCCAGCGGGAGCGATCCTGCATCGACCAGCGCGCCGTCGATTCGGTAGCGGACCTGGATGCGGTCCCCGACCGGCTCGAAGTGCACGTCGGAGGCCCGGCGCAGGATCGCCTGCACGAGCGCCAGGTCAATCAGCGGCCCGATGCGGGGGGCGGCCGGATCCCCGAGCGCCGCGATCTCCTTCTCCAGCCGCGGCAGCTCGATCATCTCCCGGTACATCGGGTGATCCCGCTGCTGAACCGCCTCCGCCGCCTCGGTGATCATCTCCTCGGCCCACGCCGCCTGCTCGGGCTGCATTCCGGCCACCTTCCATGCCGGCCGGCCGTCGAGGAAGGTCACCGTCAGCGCGTCCCCTCGAGGCCCGCCTGTCTCCGCCGAGGCCACCTCGGCGTAATCGGCGTAGTGCCGCTCGGCATCGCCGTCGACCAGCCGCCCGCCCGCGGTGAGCGCCAGCCCCTCGGGGGCGACGTGGATCTCCAGCCCTCGTCCAACGAACACTTCCCCGGTCGCCGCGATCGACGCCACGGTCTCTCTCCCCTTCCGGCTAGCTGCTGCTCAACGACGAGACGATGCTGACCAGCGGCAGGAACAGGCCCACGACGATGGACCCGACCAACAACCCCAGCAGCACCACCAGGATCGGCTCGATCACGCCCTGCAGCGCCCGAGCCGCGGAGTGCGCGGTCTCGAGGTAGTACTGGGCCATCCGCCGGAACGACTCGGCAAACGCCCCCGACTCCTCCCCGACGCTGACCCGCCATACGAAGCTCTCCGGCAGAACCCCGGCCTCGCGCAGCCCGTCTGCCAGCGGGAGGCCCTCCGAGACGGCGCGCTCCCCGCGGCGGAAGGCCGCCGCCACGATCCCGTTCCCCGCCGCCTCGCCGGCCAGCCGCAGGGCCTCGACCACCGGCACCCCGTGCTCGAGCATCAGCCCCAGCGCTCCCGTGACCCGCGCCAGACACAGATGCAGGTTCAGCCGCCCCACGATCGGGGCGCCCAGCCGCCAGTAATCCGCGATGACGCGCCCGCGTGACAGCCGGCGCCGGAACACGAACAGCACGACGGCCACGGCCAGCGCCGCGAAGAAGGCCCAGGCAAAGGCCCCGAAGCCGTTCGCCGCCCGCATGAGGATGAGCGTCGGCAGGGGGAACTCCTGAATCCCGAGCTCCTCGAACAGGGAGATGAACTTCGGCACGATGAAGGTCAGTAGGAACGTGACCAGCGCGAGGGCGAAGAAGCCCACGAAGCAGGGGTAGACGAGCAGCGCCGCCGAGCGACGGGCGACCGAGCTGATCTCCTCCCGTTGCTCAGCGATCTGCCGCAGCGTCCCAGGCAGGTCGCCGCTGGCCTCGCCCGCGCGGACGAGGGCCGTGACCACCGGGCCGAAGGCCTGGGGCCGCGCCGCCATGGAGGCGCTGAGCGGAATGCCCTCCGCCACGTCGTCGGCGAGGGCGGAGACCGTCTGCTGCAAGCCCCGAACCCGCGCCTCCTCGGACAGCATCCTCAGCGCCTGCAACATCGGCGTGCCGCTGTCCAGCATCGAGGCGAGCTGCCGGAGAAACAGGCAGAGGTCGGCTTCGCCGAGCACCGATCGGGTCGCCGTATCGGCCACCGGCTCCCCGACGCTCGTGGGCTTCACCCCGTTGTCCCGCAGCCAGCGGACCGCCGCCGGGAGGTTGTCCGCGACGACCTGGAACTCCCCCGTGGCCGCCTTGGTCGTGTAGGTGTAGGTAGGCAAGGCGAACCCCTCTCCTCAGCGCGTAGGTCATTCGGTGAGACGGGCGAGGGTGGGAGAGGTTGCGGTCGAGGGGGAGATTCCGGGCGGGGGACGCCGGCGTTCCGCCGAGGGTGCGCAGCGGCGCCCATCGGCGGATCGCGCGGGTCACGAAGGCGCGCGGAGCCGGTCAGCCCTGAGCGCCCCGATCCCCCCGGCCCTCGAACCAGGCGTAGAGGGTCGGCAGGACGAGTAGCGTGAGCACGGTCGAGGTGATCAGCCCGCCGATGACGACGGTCGCCAGCGGGCGCTGGACCTCCGCGCCGGTGCCGTGGGACGCCGCCATCGGGATGAAGCCCAGGCTCGCCACCAGCGCGGTCATCAGAACCGGCCGCAGCCGGGTGCGGGCGCCCTCGCGCACGGCGTCCAGCAGGGCCCGGCCGCCCTCCCGGAGCTGATCGATGTAGGACACCATCACGACGCCGTTGAGCACGGCGACGCCGCACAACGCAATGAAACCGACCCCCGCCGAGATGCTGAAGGGCATGCCGCGCAGCAGGAGGGCGAACACGCCGCCAATCACGGCGAAGGGTACGTTACAGTAGATCAGCAGCGCCGGGCGCACGCGCCCGAAGGTCGCGTAGAGCAGCACGAAGATCAGCGTCAGCGCGATCGGCACGACGATCATCAGGCGCAGCCGAGCCCGCGCCAGGTTCTCGAACTGGCCGCCCCACTCCAGGTGATAGCCGGCAGGCAAGCTGACCTCGCGCGCCACGGCCTCCTGGGCCTCCGCAACGAAGCCGCCCATGTCACGCCCGCGGATGTTGCACTCGACGACGACGCGCCGCTGGTTGTGTTCGCGGCCGATCTGCGCGGGACCGTTCACCAGCTCGATGTCGCAGAGCTGCGCCAGGGGGATCTCCGCGCCGTCGCCGGCGGTCACCAGCAGGTCGGCGATGGTCTCGGGGCTGTCGCGGAACGCCTCGGGAAGCCGCACCACGACCTCCCAGCGTCGTTGTCCCTCGATGAACTCCCCGGCGGCCTTCCCGCCGAGGGCCGTCTCGACAATCTCGTGCACCTGAGCGACCCGCACCCCGTAGCGCGCGAGGTCATTGCGGCGGGCGCGGATCTCCAGGACCGGCAGCCCCGCCACCTGCTCGACCTGCACCTCACTGGCGCCGCGCACGGCGGCCAGTACCTGACCGACGCGCTCCGCCTGCTCTCGCAGCACCTCGAGGTCGGGCCCGAAGACCTTCACGGCCAGGTCGGAGCGCACGCCCGAGACGAGGCAGTTGACGCGGAGCTGGATCGGCTGAGAGAGCGAGAAGTTCGCCCCGGGCATCGCGTCGATGGCCTCGCCGATCTCGGCGACCAGCTCCTCCTTGGTCAGGCCCTTCCGCCACTGCTTGCGGGGCTTGAGCCCGATGAACACGTCGGCTTCCTCCGGGCCCATGGGGTCATCGGCGATCTCCGCGGCGCCGGCCCGGGACACGATGTCCGTGACCTCGGGGATGCGCTTGACATTGCGCTCGATGATCCGGTGCATGTCGACGGCGGCGGCCAGTGAGATGCTCGGGAGCTTGATCACAGAGGCGGCGGCCGCGCCCTCGTCCAGCTGCGGGACGAACTCCGACCCCAGCCGCGTGAACGTCGCCGCGGCCGCAAGGAAAGCTGCCAGGGCGGCGCCGACCACGACGAGGCGTCGGCCAAGGGCCCACTCCAGCGCGCGACCGTAGGCCGATTCCACGCGGTCGAAGGGGATAATGGTCCGCTCACGCAGCCCACGGCGCAAGAGCAGAGCGCACAGGGCGGGCGTGAGGGTCAGGGCGAGGAGGAGCGATCCGGCCAGGGCGTAGACGACCGTCAGCGCCATCGGGCGGAACATGCGCCCCTCGATCCCCTCCAGCGTGAGGATCGGCAGGTAGACGATGATGATGATGCCCACGGCGAAGGTCACCGGGCGGCTGACCTCGCGCACGGCCCCCACGATCAGCGGCAGCGCGGGCTGCTCCGGGGGCTTGTGGGCGAGGCGGCGCGACACGTTCTCGGCCATCACGACGGCTCCATCCACGATCAGGCCGAAGTCGATGGCGCCCAACGACATGAGGTTGCCCGTTACCCCCGTCTTGACCATCCCCGTCGCGGCGACGAGCATCGACAACGGAATCGCGAGGGCCACGATCAGCGCGCTCCGCAAGTTGCCCAGCAGCAGGAACAGGACCGCGATGACCAGCAACCCGCCCTCGAAGAGGTTGCGGCGCACCGTGTGCAGCGTGGCGTCCACCAGCTCCGTGCGATCGTAGTACGGTCGAATCCGCATCCCCTTGGGCAGGGTCGGCTTGATCTCCTCGAGCCGCTCCTTTACCGCCTGGACGACCGTCCGGCTGTTCGCGCCGATGAGCATCATCACCATGCCGGCGACGACCTCGCCCTCGCCGTTCATGGTGACCGCGCCCTGGCGCAGGGCGTCCCCGACCCGCAACTCGGCGACCTCATGGAGCTGCACCGGAGAGCCGTCCTCGGCGGCCAGCGCAATGCGCTCGAGATCCTCCAGGCTGCGCGCGAGGCCCACGCCCCGGATCAGATACTGCTCCGACCCGTGCTCGATGAAGGCGCCGCCCGCGTTCGAGCTGCCGTCCTCCACCGCCTCGAACACCTCGCTCAGCGTGATGCCGAAGGCGCGGAGGCGGTCCGGGTCGACCAGCACCTGGTACTGCTTCTCGAAGCCGCCGAAGGAGTTGACCTCGACGACCCCCGGGACTGTCATCAGCTGCGGCTTGATGTTCCACTGCAACTCGGCGCGCAGGTCGCGCGGCGCGAAGCCCTCGCCTTCGACGACGAACTCGTAGATCTGCCCCAGGCCCGTGCTGATCGGGCCGAGCTCCGGCTCGCCCACGCCCTCCGGCACCTCCTCGCGGGCCTGTTGGAGGCGCTCGAGGATGAGCTGCCGGGCGAAGTAGATGTCCACATCATCGTGGAAGACCACGGTCACCTGCGACAGGCCGGTCTTGGAGATCGACCAGACCTCCCGCACGCGCGGCACGCCGCTCATCGCCGCCTCGATCGGGAAGGTGATGAGCTGCTCGATCTCGGCCGGTCCGAGGCCGGGGGAGACCGTGTTCACCTGCACCTGCACGGGCGTGAGGTCGGGTACCGCGTCGATGGGCAGCACGGTGAAGGCGTACAGCCCGATGGCCGCCACGATGGCCCATAGCAGCACGATCAGGGCGCGGTTGCGGACGCTGAACTCGGCGATCCTGGCGAACATGACAGCTCCCTCGCGTCAGTGGCCGCAGCTGTCTTCGATGTCGCTGCCTTCGGACTTCAGCAGGAACGCGCCCTGCGTCACGACTCGCGTCCCGGCCTCCAGTCCACCCAGCACCTCGATCCACTTCCCGCCGCGGGCGCCGGTCTCGACCTCCACTCGGCGATAGCGCCCGGGGTGCTCCTCGACGAAGATGAACTCGCAGTCTCCATCGCTCTGCACCGCCTCCGCCGGAACCGCCAGGGCCTGGGTGATCACGCCGACGCGAATGGCGACCTGGGCCAGCATGTCGGGTCGGAGGGCCCCGCGCGGGTTGTCGAGCAGTCCGCGGACCTTCGCCTTGCGGGTGTGCTCGTCGAGGGCGGGGTCAACCGAGTAGACCGTCGTCTCAAGCACCCGCCCCGGGAAGGCGGTTGCCTCGACCCGCATCGGCTGCCCCGGTGCGAGGCGGGGGAGGTCCTTCTCGTAGAAGGCGGCCTCGACCCAGATGGAGCGCGCCCCGATGATCTCCAACAGGGGAGTGCCGGCCTCGGCCATGGCGCCAACGCGGGCGCCGCGAGCGCTGATGCGTCCGGAGACGGGGGCGACCAGGGAGACCCGGCCGCCGGCCCGCCCGCGGCCCTGGGAGAGCACGTGGGCCATGCGCTCGGCCGCGCGCTCACGGGCTCGCGCTCCCGCGACGGCTCCTTCGGCGTCGGCCAGCGCATCCCGGGAGCGGACATCTCCCCGGTGGAGGCGCTCTTCCCGCTCCCACGCCCGCCGGGCCTGCTCGAACGCTGCTCGGGCGACCGCGACCTCCGTCTCGGCCTCCGCCGTGCCCTGGCGCGAGGGCAAGGCTTCTCCGGCGACGACCTCGGCTCGGTGATGGCGGGCCGTCGCCAGTTCCAGGCGCGCCTGGGCCTCGGTGAGGGCGGCCTGCGCCGCCGCGACCTCCTGGACGGCCGCGTCGGCCGTCAGGCGGGCCTCGTCGGAGGGCGTATCGATGACGCGCAGCTCCCGGCGGGCTGCCTCCAGGTCCGCGCGAGCTTCGGACTCCTCCGTCCGTGCCGCGCCAAGTTCCTGGGCGGTTGCGAGACCGTCGGGCAGCAGCCCCTCCAGGCGCTCGCGAGCAGCCCGGGCCTCAGCGAGGGCCGTCTCCGCATGGCTCACCCGGGCCTCGGCGGACGTCCGCGCGGAGCCGTCGCCGACCCGCCCCGCGATCCGTTCGGCGGCG